>NZ_NOXY01000034.1:0-28778 GCF_002258735.1 Rhodococcus sp. WWJCD1 | reverse complement strand
TCGGTCGTGAACGACCTGCGTTTGCGGGACATGAAGACATCCTTCCAGCGGAACCAACGATCCCGCTATCTCGGTGTCCACCATCCTGGGGGAACCTCATATGAGTAGCGACGGCGACAAGCACAACCGTGCGCAGCGACAACCGGCGAGCTTCCGGCGTGAGTCGGCAGTGTGGTTTCCGATCTCGCTGGCTTTTGCACTCACCGTTACCTTCATCGGTGTCGATCTTCGAGCGATCGTGTCGAATCCAGCCGTGGTTCTCTTCGGCGCGGTCTTCGTTGTTCTGTCCCTCATCCCGGGAGCGATCGTGAGCTTCTTCGCGGTTGCCGCAACAAGAGTTGCCGATCGATTGATGAGGGAAACGCTCTCGAAGGAAAACACGCATTCGGTCGCTTCGCTTCACGGCACCGTGGCCGGACTCGTGTCCGGCCTTCTCACTTGGTGTTGGTTACCGTTGAACGGCTCGAACGCTGATACAGCATCAGTCATCATCGCCGTAGCTATTGTCGCGTTGGTCGCTGCGATTTCCGCCGCTCGCGGTTTGATAGCAAGACGATCGAGTTTCTGATCATCTGCAGACAGCCCCTACCATCGGCTGGTCGGTCACAGGGACTTGACCTTCTCGAACGGGTAGCCGCCGAATATTACGACGACGAAGACGTAGGCTGCCAGCCCGGCCAACTCCGCCGTTGATCTGCGATTCAAATCTGAGAATAGCCAAACCAGCGGAACCAGAACGAACAACCTGTTCGCCCGTGCACCCAGGTGCGGTGGGGTCTTCACTCGGTGCGGTACGTCGCGGCCGTAGAAGTCGGGATGCAGTGCCTTTCCTCGCAACCCGACTGACGAGGCGTAGCTGAACGCAACGACGCCCGCGATCAGCCCGAGCGCAAGGGCGGTATTCACAACTACCCCGCTGCCGGTGCTCGGCCGCCCAACGCGAACGACCGGTAGATCCGAATTGTGTTCACGCACGCCCACCCCGCGACAAGCGGGGCCAGTATCCCGAGCCATGGAAGGGTGCCGGCGAAGGCAAGTGCGAGAACCAAGAAGGCGATCGCAGTCGCACCGAACGACTCGACCTTCCGCCCGACGGAGGAACCTGGGGTTGCCACTATTCCGGGAAACCTCGGGGAGGCGGCGAGCATCGACACCGCCGACACGCACGCAGCAAAACCGGCAATAACCATCAACGAGAACACAAATGCTCCGCCCAACCCGATTTCGGCCCAGTTCATCCGAGGCTCGAACAACCCGTGAACAAGAGACGTGATCACTGTGATCGAAGCGAAAAAACCCAAGTACAGCAGCACAATCGGACCCGCCAGCCCTGCCGTCGCCCGATTACCCATACCGAACGGTATCAAATTTCAATCGAGTCAACCTTAGAGTAAATCGGCCGTCGTAACCACTGTTGCGAATTCACCATGCAGGTTTGTTGCCGTGATTGCCGACAATGTCGCGGCAGGCACCGTGGTTCCATCGAGTGCGATGCGATCGAACGTATGGGTCGCGTCGATGACGAAATAGGTGTCATAGCCGAGGTTGCCCGCCATCCGTGCGGTTGTCTCGCAGCAGTGATTGGTGGTGATTCCGCAGATCACCACCTGATCGATGCCTTCATTGCGAAGCCAGGCGTGTAGATCCGGCGTGCCGTAGAAGCTCGAGTTGACTCGCTTGCTGATCAACAGATCAGGTGTCCCCTCGAGGATGTCCTTGAAGGCGTGCCCCGCACCCGCCGGTGCCAGCGGTGACTGCGGGTTGTCGGAGTCGTGTCGAACGAACACGATCGGCCATGCCTTCGATCTCCACAAGCCAACGAGTGCAGCGATATTGCTCTCGCACAGCGGGTTGTCACGTGGACCCCAGAAGTCGGAATCATCGAACCCAGCCTGCACGTCGACGACGATCAGAGCGGGCCGTTCCAGAGATATCGATGGAGCCTTCATACTGTTCAGACTAGCCGCGAACAGCCGCGGAGACCATGATGCCGGGTGGCCCCTTACCCACCCTCGTCTTCGTTCGATCAGCACACGGTAGTGCGTTGTGTTATGTGCGCCGTACTCCGTGAATCGTACTGAGCTGCACTGTGATCGGGCAATGCCCGTGACGCCGCTCATCACGCAGGAGAAGGACCGGAAACCGCCGGCCACGGCACGTGCTCGCCTCGAACGAAAACTACCTACTACCCGGCATGTGGTGAGCTACTCGATCAGGTCGAACTCCCAATTGACGCGTTGGATCTCCAAGTCCACCAACCGAATCCGTTGGGCAATATCGTCTGCAGCAGAGCGCAATTCGGCAACCGGAAGAGCTGCAACGTAGACCAACTCCGATCGCAGTTGACGCGGGCCGTACCTGCGCTCCTGATCACGTCCCGACGCCGCGTCCGCCGCGGCGGAGATCGCCCTGTGCCGCATACGCAGCACGTCGCGGGACGCGAGCGCATCGGTGATGGTTCCGTCCCGCATCCTCGCGGTGCTGTTGGTCCGGTTGATCCTGCGTATGAGTTCTTCGAGCCGATCGAGTGCAGATCCGTACTCCAACAACAGAATCGAAGCATCTTCGGCCGGTGATTCACCGTCCTGGTGGCGGGCATTCGCCAGAATCCGAATTTTCAGATGTTCGGAGCGCTTGATCAGTTCCCCTCGTTCAGCGAGGGCCTCGGCAAGCTTCATGATCTGCACCTCGGTGCACTGGAACCGGAGGTGGGGTGACTACGGGCGCTCATGCGCCTTTCGACGCGTCGAATGTGTTCATAGAACAACAAGTACCACAGTTCGTCGCGATACGGAAGGCCTTGTGCGAGTGACCGATCGCCACACCTTCACCGAAGGTCCAGGAGAAGTCTTTTCAACAAGCCTGCAAGTTGGCTTCGCTCATCCGGATTCAGTGACCTGAGCAGAGCTTCCTCGTTGGCCACGTGCGCGGGTAGCGCGGCATCCACTGCGGCAATTCCGGCCGGCGTCAATTGCACGATGACCACCCGACGGTTGGTGGGATCGATTTCTCGCTCGATCAGCCCCTTGCCGGTCAGCCGGTTCAGACGGTGCGTAACAGCGCCCGACGTCACCATCGCGCTGTCCAACAACTGTCCGACGGTAAGACGATGCGGAGCCCCGGCGCGTCGGAGCGTCGCAATCAGGTCGAATTCACCTGACTGCAAACCGAATTCGACCAACACAGCCTGCGTGCGCTTGTCCAGAACGGATGCTGCTCGGCTGATGCGGCCGATAACGGCCATAGGGCTGACATCCACATCGGGCCGCTCGGCCTGCCATTGCTCGACTATCCGGTCCACTGCGTCGAGTGCCTCGTTCGCCATCGACCAACCACCCTTCAAAACTTCAGCGCTCAATTGTTGACATTCTGACACGGCAGTCCTACCGTTCAACACTAGATAGTTGAGCGTTGAGATGTTCAAGGACCCGGTCCCGGAGATGAGCCAACAATGCGGACACCTCGCACGCAGACACAACCAACCGATGGTCGACGCCTCCCGCGTGACATCGCCTCCTCGACTCTCGGATTGACGGCCGCTGCTGCCCTTGCTCCCATCCTCTGGGGCACGACATACCTGGTGACCACCGAACTTCTTCCTCCGGATCGGCCGATGACGGCCAGCGTCCTGCGTGCGGTGCCCGCCGGACTACTTCTGCTGCTCGTCGCGCCAGGCATACCCAGCAAGGGTTGGCGACTGAAGACCGCAACCCTCGGCGTATTGAACATCGGCGTGTTCTTTCCGATGCTGTTCGTGGCGGCCTACCGACTACCCGGAGGGGTCGCCGCAGTCGTCGGGTCTGCGCAACCACTCATTATCATCGCGATATCCACGGGGTTCGACTGGGGACGCACACGCCCAGTGCACATCGGATGGGCCATCGTCGCCGTCGCCGGGGTCGCACTGACGGCCACATCGGGCACAATCCGACTCGACGCAATCGGTCTTGCCGCTGCAGTAGTCGGAACGGTCAGCATGGCCACCGGTGTCACTTTCACGAGACGCTGGGGCGTGCCACCCATCACCAACCCGCTCAATTCCACTGCGTGGCAATTACTCGTCGGCGGCATTGTCATTTCTCCGTTGATTCCGATCGTCGACGACGGTCCATGGGCAATCGATACCGAGGCTGTAGTCGGCTATGCCTGGCTCGCAGTGATAGGCGGTGCCTTGGCCTATTCACTGTGGTTTCGCGGTGCCCGCGCTCTTCCTCCCGCCAACATCACACTCCTCGGCGTACTGAGCCCTCTGACTGCGGCAGTCGTCGGATGGATCGCACTGGGACAGAACATGACCGGACTTCAATGTCTGGGGTTCGGTATCGCACTCATCGGTTCGATAGCCGGGCAGTTCGTGCGACGCGGACCCGAAGCCGATTCGGCTGGCAAGAAACACGGCTCGTCGAACCATCCTCGATACCAACTGAATTCCTTGTTCCCGTCCAGAAACAAGTAGTGCATCTGGATCGCGGCGTCGATTCAGGGACTGGACCCGGTGCGTTGTGACGACTGCTCCATAAAACGACCGGTCAGTCCGTGTCGCGTCCCTGGTCACAGCCACAACGTTCTATCGTGTCTTTCATGACGTCGTCCAGCTACATGCCGTTACGAACCGAAACTGGATCGCGTACGCATGCTGGGCAAGAGTCGTTCGTCGAAGGCACACGCGCGCAGTCCGTTCCGATTCAACCTGGACACACGACGCCGGATCGCTTCGGTCCTCGATGGCTGGCGGGATCGACCCTTGCAGCGTGCATCGCCATCGCAGCACATGCGTACTTCCTGGGATGGAAAGTGCCGTTCGGCCTCTTCGGCAACGGAATAGACACCATCGTCTACCGACACGGCGGCGAGGTGGTCCTGAATGGTCAGCCGCTGTACGAGTTCGCACTGTTCGATATCGGATTGCCCTTTACCTACCCGCCGTTCGCGGCATTGGTCTTCACCCCGCTCGCGCTGCTCACCGTGACGACTGCCGTGACACTGCTGCAGGTGATCAATGTGCTGCTGGTCTACGCGACGGTAGTCCTGAGCTGGCGGTCGCTCGGATATCGCACCGGCGGAATGTATCTCGTCAGCGCGCCGATGGCGATCGCGTTCACCTGGCTCGAGCCCGTGCGCATGACCATCTGGCTCGGACAGATCAACCTGCTACTGCTCGTGTCGGTTCTGTTCGATCTCAACCGAGGTGAGGGCAGTCGTCTCCGCGGTGTCGGTGTGGGAATTGCTGCAGGGCTCAAGCTGACTCCCGCGTTCTTCGTCCTCCATCTGCTGGCCGTCAGACAATGGCGCGCGGCGCTCACCGCGGGTGCCGCCTTCGTGGTCACGGTTGCAGCAGGATTCCTGATCATCCCTTCCGATTCGTGGAAGTTCTGGACCGCGACGATGGTCGACTCCGAACGGATCGGGGCACTCGCGTCACCGGCCAATCAGTCGATTCACGGAGCCCTGGCTCGCCTGTGGCCGGGCAACACACCGCCGTTCATCGTCTGGTTTGTCATTGCTGCCGCCGTTGCCGTCCTCGCTCTCTGGACAGCTGCACGCGCGCACAAAGCAGGTAAGACGTTGCTGGCATTGGTGATCTGCGGCCTCGCGACGCCGATGGTGTCTCCTTTCGCATGGGGTCACCACTGGGTGTGGTGCATACCGCTGGCCATCGTCGCCATCGACTACGCCATTCGCCGTCGCACCTGGTGGAGCTGGCTGACTCCGGTAGCGGTCACCGTGCCCATGATCGCCTGGTACTTCACCGACTACCGCGGAATCAAAGCAATCGGAATCTTCATGTTCGAGGGATCACCCGCTTTCGAGGCTGCCGTTCAATTCACCTATCCAGCAGTCTTTCTGGCCATGATCACCGTCACCATGCTCTCATCGTTCCACCGAGCCGGACGAGGAACAGGTGCCCAGTACGCAAAGCGATGCTGAGTAGCCTGCAGTATGCGTAGATCCGCTCGGGCGATTCCAGTGATCACACTGTGCGGACTGCTGACATCCTGCGGCCACATACTGCCGTTCGTCGGAATCGAGACCGAGTCGTACCGACCACCTACGGCAAGTACCACGCGGACTCCGAACTGCATGGCCGACGACATCGTCTCCGCACTGGGCGGCTCTGTGTGGGATCCGAACGTCACTGTCGATGCCCCTACGCCGGGCTATCCCCCGCGATATTTCGAGCCGGTCGAAGTACTCAGATGCGAACGGGCGCTCAGTGACGACAACGTGCTGACGTTGGATTCGGTCCGTCTCCGCGGGGACGTCGAGGCCGCGATGGGCGAGTTCGCAGTCCCCTCGACACGTTTTGCCAGCGGCATCATGGCGAGCTGTGCCTACTCGGTCGAAGCACCCGTCGGACTGTGGTTCGTCGACGCATCGGGTCGAGCATTTCGTCCCGCCTGGCCTGCCGAACCGTGCGGACTACGAGACGAGCCGCTTCAGTTGTTGAACGAACTGGACGAAGTTTCTCGGACCGTCTACTCCACGGGCTACGACTACGACTACGCGACTGTGTGTTCGGGCCCAGCTATGAGCGGGGAATTCTACGAGACCTCCGACGCCGACGTTGCCAGTGCAGTCGAGCGTCGACGCACAGGCGATTCGATGCTTCCTCCGGCTTTGGTGGCACCCACAGACGATGTCGGATTCCTGCAGGTCTGCACGTACGCCGGATCCGAAGACGCGGACGACTCGCCTGCCGAATACGAGACCGTCGCGGGAACGTCCTTCACCCTCGACCGGCCGGACAGCATCGAATTGCTCGGCTACATCGCCGACGCGCCTATCGCTCAGCCGTGCTCGACTCCGGCAACACTGTTTGCCTCTACCGACCTGACTCGCCCCGACGGTTCCGGATCCACCCACCTCACAGTCGAATTGGACGGGTGCCGACGCGTCGCAGGATTGGGATTCCTCCGAGAGCTACCGATTTCCGCATACGGCACCCTCACCCGAGATCGGTGATGACATGAACAGTTCGTGGAAGGCAGCGCTTGCATTGCTGGTCCTTCTCACCACCTCGTGTGGTTCCTTCGAGCCCGGAAAACCCATGTCCATGGACGAAGACGATGCGTCGCGCGAGGTGGAGAAGATCGCCTTCGCAATCCCGGATGGATTCCAGTTCACTCAGGGCGTCATGTACTCGGAGTTCGTGGGCCAACCCGCGTGGTCCGCTCGATTCGACGCACCGAAGGAATTGGACGGGCCGGCTGTCACTGCGGCCAACCCGTCGTATCCCCCGCTGCAACCGGCTACGTGCGGCACCGCCACGAAGACCAGCTGGACCTCACTGGGCTTCAGTTGCGAAGCCGAGATGCTATCCATGTCGCGCCCCGCTCAGGGATCGAGAGACCCTGTCTCCGTTGTGTTCACCAGGGGCGCGCGGGGATCGTCTCTGTACATCTACTGCGCTGGTCACTGATCGACCCGACCTCGCGCAACTACTTCAGATGCCGGTCGAAGAATTTGTTTCCATCGTCGCCCTCGAAGTGCGGGACGCCGGTGTGCCCACCCATGTTGGCGTGCAACGTTTTTTCCGACGAGCCGAAAGCGTCGAACAAACTCAACGCCATGTTCCTGTCGTTTCCTTCGTCGTCCCATTGCAGAAGGACCTGCAGCGGAATGCTCACCTGCTTGGCCTCGTCGAATGTGGCGCGGGGCACGAAGCTACCGGCGAACAGCAGCGCGGCCGCGATGCGTGGCTCAACAACCGCGAGGCGAACTCCGATGGCCGCCACACCTCCCGAATAGCCGACAGGTCCAACAACTCCGGGGAGAGTGAGGAGAGAATCCAGAGCAGCCTGCAACTCCGGTACCGCCTTCTCGACCAGTGGAAGGACGAGTCGATCGATGATGTCGTCGGTGACCGGTTCGCCGGCTCCCACTGCTCGGCGCAGATCTGCTCGAGCCTGCTCGGCGACAACAGATCGCGGACGCATCCCGCTAGCCGGTAGTTCGAGGGTTGCTGCGGCGTAACCTGCGCTCACCGCGTGTCGCGCCCGAGCGGCAAGACGCGAATACATCATATCGAGACCACCGGGATGGCCGAAGAGAATCAAAGGTGTTGGAGCGGTGCGGAATACCGGGGTCCACAGGATCCCGGGAATGTCGCCGAGTGTGAACTTGCGTTCGAGGACATGATCATCGAGACGTTGTTCGGACGTGAAATGCATGGTCGTGCCTTTCGGGAGCTGATCAACGGCGCTCCCGGACCGACCTGCTGTCAGATCGTGTCACTCCGAAGGAGCATCCATGTCGGTACTGCGTTCACGGCTACCACCTCCTCGGACTCGTACGTCGCACAGAAGGTAGCAGGGGACGACGCACTCGGCCAGCGATTACTTTCCGGCCAGGAGCCCGTGCTCTTCCACTGTCGAATTCACGATTCTCCCGCTACGATCCTCGATACAACAGACCGGATGGTCTCGAGCGTGGAGGATCGAATGCCGTACGTCGGTTTGCTGGTGATGCTGCTGTGGGTGTTCTGCCTGATCGACGTGATCACTGCCGATGACGGCGGGGTCCGGTATCTCCCCAAGATCGTCTGGCTGCTGCTCGTGGTGTTTCTACCGTTTGCAGGATCGCTGGCCTGGCTGTTCGCGGGACGCCCGATTGGGGGTGGAATCTGGGGAGGTCCAGGCGGCGGCTCCGGCTACCGGAGGGCAACCAACTCCGAGTTCCCGGAATACGAGACGCGGCCCGGCCGACAAGCTGCACAGAATCCTGAAGCCGACGCCGAGTTTCTGCGTCGCTGCCGAGAACGGGCCGAAGAACAGCGTCGCATCGAGCGTGAGCGTCGCAACCGCGATCTAGGGTTCTGATCAGCGTTGCTGAATCGACGGCGAATCGATGGTTCCCCAGCGCGAGGGTGGCAACACGATCAGACGCGCCTTTCCGACGACATCGTCGACCGGAACGGTGCCACCCAGTTCATCCCTGGCATGAGATCTGGAATCTGCTGAGCCGCTTCGATTGTCGCCCATCATCCACAGATTGCCAGACGGTACGGTCACCGGGCCGAAGCAGCGACCGGATTGCGGCGTGGTCTCGCACGTGAGCGTGTTCGCTACGAACGGGAAGTCCATGACGATGTACGGCTCGTCGAGTGGCTTCCCGTCTACTTCGACGCGACCCTGGGAGTCGCAACACTGGACGGTTTGCCCGCCGGTTGCGATGACTCGTTTCACCAGATCGTTCTCGTCGGGCGCGACCAGTCCGGCCCACGAACCCGCGTCTTGCACTGCCTTGCCAATCGGGTTGGTCGATCGCGTCGAGGTGTAGCCGACGTTCCACGACGACGTCGGTGCCTTGAACACCACCACATCACCGGGCTGCGGATCACCGAAGCGAAAGGTGATCTTGTCCACCACGATTCGATCACCTGTACACCCCGGACACCCATGCAAGGTGGGCTCCATGGACTGGGACGGAATCAAGTACACCCGACCGACGAACGTCTGAAGCAGAACACTCAGCACCAGCGCGACGACGACGAGTACGGCTGTCTCACGCAACCAGGACGGGGCTTTACGTCGCTGACTGTCGGGTGCTTTCGTCATCCTGGAAGTCTAAAGCCCTCCGTCGCGTATCGTACCGTGCATGCTGTTTGTCGGTCTTCTGGTCGCTGCGCTCGGTGCGGCGATGATGACGATCGCGACCAGGCAATTATCGCGCGTGAACGAAGGCCACTATTTGCCGGTAATCATCGGAAAATTCGCAGTCGCTTCCCCTTTGAAGGTCACAGCGCTGCGGGTTGCGGCCCAGGCCGTCTCCGTGATCGGTGCGTGGACCGTTGTGACGGCGCTCTGGGACGTCACAAACGCCACGCCTGCGGTGGCAGTCGGATTGATCGCTCTTGTTGCTCCAGTGGCAGTTCCAGTCATCGTCATCACCACCGCTCATAACAGTCGCCTACCGGATTCGCGTCGTCCAACCTCGTGAGCATCTCGGTCGCACCGAAAGGAGAACAACCTCGATGAATTGGTTCGTATCGGCCCGCAGTGCCGAGACCATCAGCAGCACGATTCGTACTGGCGAATCAGCAGATTGGGACGAGGCCGTTGCGCAGGCGATACAGACCGGTCGCGAATTGACGCACGCGGACGACGGCACTCAGCTCGGCCCCGCGCGGAACTATCGAATCGGCGACGGTGAGGTGGTATCGACCGCCGACGGCAGCAGTACCGCGAGCGACGATGATCTACGACGACGCATACAGCAGCAAACCGAGTACGACGCCGGAGTCGCCAACGCAGCTCCGACTCCATCGAAATCGGTTGCCGAACAATGGGCCCGAATTGCCCAGTGGCTCGCGGACAACCTCTCGTCCGTGTCGATCACCGGTGCCGCGGACGAACAGATTCAGGACGCAATGCGTTCAACCGGCGGCCTGTGGCCCGAGGAATTGACGTCGTTCTTCCGACTGGTCAATGGCTTCCCCCGCGAAAACTGGGTTTCGATCTTTCCTATGCACGAGCTGTTCGATGTCGACCGCACCGTCAGCGAACGTCAGCTCGAGCTCGACATCTGGGGTGAGATCGACGCCGAGATGGGTGCCGAACCTCAGGTCGGAACGGCAGCTGGAGAGTACGTCGGAACCTACTTGCCTGAGTTCATTCCGTTCGCGGGAGCAGACGGCCATCTGCTGTTCGTCGACGCTCGGTGGGGCCCTCTCCATGGTTGCGTCACAGAGTTCCAGAAGGTCGACGCCGACAGTGCAGGCCCCAAGTGGCCATCGTTGAGCGCGATGTTGACGGACTTGGCAGATAGCCTCGAGAACGGCACAGTCTTCGATGGACATACTCACTCCGTTGTCGACGGCCAATTGCGTTGGGAGTAGGCAGTGGTGGCTCGACGATCGGTACATACTGAGCCGATGAGAAGTGCTGGAATGGCCGTCATCGCTCTCGTGATGCTTGTCTGCGCGTGCACGCCTGCCGAAGTCGATGAACCCCGAGTTCCGGTGGCCTCGGTTCGTTCGACCCAGTTCTCCCCTCCCCCTCCGCCGGTCACCGACACTGTTCCCACCGCAGAGCAACTCACCGAGCTCCTCGCTGCAAGCCTGAATTACGGTATACGGGAGGACGATCGGGCTCGTCTGTTCGACGGACCCGTCGAACGCAACGTGTCACTCGCACGCGCGTGGGGTGCCCAACCCGATCCACAACACATCGAATTCACGACGGTCGAGCCTGTCGGACCGGACGCGGTCCACGCGAGTGGGCAAGGGCATCTGGGAAATATCGAGCCCTATCCGGTCGGTCCGATTCCCTTCGTCCGTTGGGACAACGAATGGAAGGTCTCCCGCACCTTCGCGTGCGGATTCGTGGGCGCTTTCGACGGCCCCGACGCGTGCGCGTGAGTCGGAGTACCCGGCCCCGCACCTATCGTTCACCCTCGAGATCAAGAACATCCCAGTCGCTCAGGTCCCGACGCATCTGTCGATCGTGGGTGGAGACAACCACCGTCGCGTCGGTTGCGTGCAATGCCTGGGTCAATTCGTCCGCCAAAGCGATGGACAGATGATTCGTCGGCTCGTCGAGCAACAGGACGTGTGGGCGGCGAGCCAGTGCGAGCGCCAGATCGAGTCGACGCTGTTGACCCATCGAGAGCTCCCCGATTCGCTTGTTCGCCTCCCTCGATCGCAACAGACCGAGCGAAGACAACGAGACCGTAATGCCGGTACAGGACCGGAAGTACTGCCCTGCTGAACATTCTGGAGGTAGTGCGGACTCCTGCCGCAGCAGCACTACTCGCGCAGCACGAGAAGCCCGAACCTGCCCAGCCGTCGGATCCAGCTCACCCGCCAGCACGGACAGCAGTGTGGACTTTCCCGACCCGTTGGGGCCGGTCACCACCTGCTTGCCGCCCGCCTCCAGGTTCAACGACACCGGCCCATTCAGCCGACCATCGACTGCGACATCATCCGCAATCAACAGGGGAGAACCGGATGCTGCAGCGATCTCCGGAAACCTCAACCGCTGAGGGGGTTCCGGAACGGGCAGCAGCTGAGATTCCAAATCTTGCTGCCGGCGTTGCACGTTCCGGACGAGACCCCCGGCGCGGGTGGCACGCTGATGCTTGTTCGTGCCCTTGTCGGGTCTCCAACTGCCGACGAGCCTGTTCTGCGCCTTGCTCAGATCCTCGCGCAGTCTCGCCGTCTCCGCCAATTGCTGTCGATGCTCCTGCTCCCACCTGACCAGCTCGGCAGCGCGCCCGGCGCGATAGCTGTCGTATCCGTCGCCGTAGATGCGTGGCCGGCCGTCCGGTGTCGGGTCGAGGTCCAGAATCTGTTGCGCTACATCGGAGATCAGCGCGCGGTCGTGGCTGACCACTACGACACCGCCTGTACGAGCTCGAAGTCGGTCCGTCAGATAGTCGAGGCCCGCTCGGTCGAGGTGATTGGTCGGCTCGTCGAGCAGCAAGAAATCGTGATTCCCTCCGAGTAGGCACGCCAGTCTCACCCGATAACGTTGTCCGACAGACAGTTCGGTCAGTATCCGAGATCTGTCGCGCACTGCGCCGAGGCCATCGAGAGCGATATCCACCCGCCGCTCGGCGTCCCACGCATCGAGAGACTCGACTCGCTCCAATGCTGTGGAGTACCTCTGCTCGGCTCCTCCGACGCCAGTAGCGAGTTCCTCCGCGGCGGCGTCGAGATTCGCCAAAGCCACAATCGAATCGGCGACGGATTCTCGAAGCACCTCGCCCACTGTTCGTTCATCGGTGGTGACCATTTCTTGCTCGGCCACTCCGACAGTTCCGACGCATGACATGGAGCCGGTATCCGGCGTCAGCCTTCCGGCCAGGACGTTCAGGAGGGTTGACTTGCCGCGCCCGTTCTCGCCCACGATCGCCCACCGCGATGCGGCAGTCACCGCGATGTCGACACCGCTCAATACAGTCGATCCGCCGAAGGCGACAGTGATGTTCGAGGCGATGAGTTGAGCGTCGGAGCGCGCAGAAACAGCTGTTGAATGTGACATTTGATCTCCAAAGAGCTAGCGCACCACAATAAGTGCGCCTAAGTTGACGGGACTGGACCACGACGGTCCCAGAACGACGGCACCAACAGACGCCGGTATTCCCGGCGCTCGGTGGTGCTTACGTAGCCCGTCACTCGAAGATCAAATGCATGCCCCGACGGTAGCAATCAGCATCTCTGGACTGCCACCTCTTTTTGGGGCGTGCACCTCGAATTGGGTGATGCTGCCGCTTACCCACCCCGCAAACGCGCGCGCATTTGCGTGAAATCCCCTGGATCCGATCACTATTCCGAACGCGGATGACAAGTGCGCGCGCGTTTGCGAACGACCCGACCCGCAACCGGAACCGGAACCCGGATCGGAACCGTCATACTTCCGATCTGTGCGACCCATCGAGTCGACTTCTGATGCGGCGGATGGCCCTCCAGCCCGCGGGTGTTGCGATCGTACTCACGATCGCTCCGAAGGCGATGCCCTGCGACAGCGCCGACCATTCACCAGGACTGTCTCCGAACAGCGGCCACGTGTACACAACACCCAGTACCACCAGGAAGATCACCGCGCGCATAGCGTCCCCGTCTCTCACTCGAATCGGACAAAGTCGACCGCTCGGTATATTGTTACGGTACCGACTGCACCACAGAAGGATCGACGTGTCGAACCAGCGAACGTTTCGCGAGTATGTGATGACCGGCCCGATGAGCAAGAAGGGCGGGGCTACTCGCAGCGACTACATCAACGCTCTCGCATTGGTTCCCGCGGTGGTGGTCGGATTTCTCCTGGCTCGACTGGTAGCGAGTTTCGGATCGATTGCCCTCGACATCGCGGTCGGATGCCTTGGCGGCGCGATCACCGGAGTTCTGTACCTCTATCTCGCATATCGGGTCGACTGCCGGCGGACCTAGGTCAACTCGACGTCTGCATTGGCGTAGTCAACCGGCGCGAGTAGGTAAGCGAACAAGCAGCTGACGGCCCCCAAAACTGCCAGCGCGATCAACGACGCCGGGAAGCCCGAGTCCCCGGCCGATGCGGCTACTCCCCAGGCGAAGAGGGTGCCGACCAGCAACACCACCGAAGCCGCAGAGCACAAACCGAATCGATGACGCCATCGGTTGCGAGTACGAGGTGGCCAGAACACCGCGGTCCGCATCGCATAGCGCCCGCCGGCAACCGCGACGAGTCCGACCAGCACCCCGCAGAGCCCGCCGATGATGACGAAAGGTGTCAGATTCCACCACCGGCCGTCGACGACGACCGGCAACATGATCACAGCGGCTGTGCATGCACCGCTGATGGCGGCAACACACAGCTCCTTCGCGATCCATTCCATGGACTGACTCAAACATACGATGGTGGGTTCATCGAATCGAGTGCAGGCAACCGCCCATCGACCTCAGCAAACGCGCGCGCGTTTGCTGAGGTCGATGGGCGGTTGCCTGCACTCGATTCGATGAACCCACCATCGTATGTTTGAGTCAGTCCATGGAATGGATCGCGAAGGAGCTGTGTGTTGCCGCCATCAGCGGTGCATGCACAGCCGCTGTGATCATGTTGCCGGTCGTCGTCGACGGCCGGTGGTGGAATCTGACACCTTTCGTCATCATCGGCGGGCTCTGCGGGGTGCTGGTCGGACTCGTCGCGGTTGCCGGCGGGCGCTATGCGATGCGGACCGCGGTGTTCTGGCCACCTCGTACTCGCAACCGATGGCGTCATCGATTCGGTTTGTGCTCTGCGGCTTCGGTGGTGTTGCTGGTCGGCACCCTCTTCGCCTGGGGAGTAGCCGCATCGGCCGGGGACTCGGGCTTCCCGGCGTCGTTGATCGCGCTGGCAGTTTTGGGGGCCGTCAGCTGCTTGTTCGCTTACCTACTCGCGCCGGTTGACTACGCCAATGCAGACGTCGAGTTGACCTAGGTCCGCCGGCAGTCGACCCGATATGCGAGATAGAGGTACAGAACTCCGGTGATCGCGCCGCCAAGGCATCCGACCGCGATGTCGAGGGCAATCGATCCGAAACTCGCTACCAGTCGAGCCAGGAGAAATCCGACCACCACCGCGGGAACCAATGCGAGAGCGTTGATGTAGTCGCTGCGAGTAGCCCCGCCCTTCTTGCTCATCGGGCCGGTCATCACATACTCGCGAAACGTTCGCTGGTTCGACACGTCGATCCTTCTGTGGTGCAGTCGGTACCGTAACAATATACCGAGCGGTCGACTTTGTCCGATTCGAGTGAGAGACGGGGACGCTATGCGCGCGGTGATCTTCCTGGTGGTACTGGGTGTTGTGTACACGTGGCCGCTGTTCGGAGACAGTCCTGGTGAATGGTCGGCGCTGTCGCAGGGCATCGCCTTCGGAGCGATCGTGAGTACGATCGCAACACCCGCGGGCTGGAGGGCCATCCGCCGCATCAGAAGTCGACTCGATGGGTCGCACAGATCGGAAGTATGACGGTTCCGATCCGGGTTCCGGTTCCGGTTGCGGGTCGGGTCGTTCGCAAACGCGCGCGCACTTGTCATCCGCGTTCGGAATAGTGATCGGATCCAGGGGATTTCACGCAAATGCGCGCGCGTTTGCGGGGTGGGTAAGCGGCAGCATCACCCAATTCGAGGTGCACGCCCCAAAAAGAGGTGGCAGTCCAGAGATGCTGATTGCTACCGTCGGGGCATGCATTTGATCTTCGAGTGACGGGCTACGTAAGCACCACCGAGCGCCGGGAATACCGGCGTCTGTTGGTGCCGTCGTTCTGGGACCGTCGTGGTCCAGTCCCGTCAACTTAGGCGCACTTATTGTGGTGCGCTAGCTCTTTGGAGATCAAATGTCACATTCAACAGCTGTTTCTGCGCGCTCCGACGCTCAACTCATCGCCTCGAACATCACTGTCGCCTTCGGCGGATCGACTGTATTGAGCGGTGTCGACATCGCGGTGACTGCCGCATCGCGGTGGGCGATCGTGGGCGAGAACGGGCGCGGCAAGTCAACCCTCCTGAACGTCCTGGCCGGAAGGCTGACGCCGGATACCGGCTCCATGTCATGCGTCGGAACTGTCGGAGTGGCCGAGCAAGAAATGGTCACCACCGATGAACGAACAGTGGGCGAGGTGCTTCGAGAATCCGTCGCCGATTCGATTGTGGCTTTGGCGAATCTCGACGCCGCCGCGGAGGAACTCGCTACTGGCGTCGGAGGAGCCGAGCAGAGGTACTCCACAGCATTGGAGCGAGTCGAGTCTCTCGATGCGTGGGACGCCGAGCGGCGGGTGGATATCGCTCTCGATGGCCTCGGCGCAGTGCGCGACAGATCTCGGATACTGACCGAACTGTCTGTCGGACAACGTTATCGGGTGAGACTGGCGTGCCTACTCGGAGGGAATCACGATTTCTTGCTGCTCGACGAGCCGACCAATCACCTCGACCGAGCGGGCCTCGACTATCTGACGGACCGACTTCGAGCTCGTACAGGCGGTGTCGTAGTGGTCAGCCACGACCGCGCGCTGATCTCCGATGTAGCGCAACAGATTCTGGACCTCGACCCGACACCGGACGGCCGGCCACGCATCTACGGCGACGGATACGACAGCTATCGCGCCGGGCGCGCTGCCGAGCTGGTCAGGTGGGAGCAGGAGCATCGACAGCAATTGGCGGAGACGGCGAGACTGCGCGAGGATCTGAGCAAGGCGCAGAACAGGCTCGTCGGCAGTTGGAGACCCGACAAGGGCACGAACAAGCATCAGCGTGCCACCCGCGCCGGGGGTCTCGTCCGGAACGTGCAACGCCGGCAGCAAGATTTGGAATCTCAGCTGCTGCCCGTTCCGGAACCCCCTCAGCGGTTGAGGTTTCCGGAGATCGCTGCAGCATCCGGTTCTCCCCTGTTGATTGCGGATGATGTCGCAGTCGATGGTCGGCTGAATGGGCCGGTGTCGTTGAACCTGGAGGCGGGCGGCAAGCAGGTGGTGACCGGCCCCAACGGGTCGGGAAAGTCCACACTGCTGTCCGTGCTGGCGGGTGAGCTGGATCCGACGGCTGGGCAGGTTCGGGCTTCTCGTGCTGCGCGAGTAGTGCTGCTGCGGCAGGAGTCCGCACTACCTCCAGAATGTTCAGCAGGGCAGTACTTCCGGTCCTGTACCGGCATTACGGTCTCGTTGTCTTCGCTCGGTCTGTTGCGATCGAGGGAGGCGAACAAGCGAATCGGGGAGCTCTCGATGGGTCAACAGCGTCGACTCGATCTGGCGCTCGCACTGGCTCGCCGCCCACACGTCCTGTTGCTCGACGAGCCGACGAATCATCTGTCCATCGCTTTGGCGGACGAATTGACCCAGGCATTGCACGCAACCGACGCGACGGTGGTTGTCTCCACCCACGATCGACAGATGCGTCGGGACCTGAGCGACTGGGATGTTCTTGATCTCGAGGGTGAACGATAGGTGCGGGGCCGGGTACTCCGACTCACGCGCACGCGTCGGGGCCGTCGAAAGCGCCCACGAATCCGCACGCGAAGGTGCGGGAGACCTTCCATTCGTTGTCCCAACGGACGAAGGGAATCGGACCGACCGGATAGGGCTCGATATTTCCCAGATGCCCTTGCCCACTCGCGTGGACCGCGTCCGGTCCGACAGGCTCGACCGTCGTGAATTCGATGTGTTGTGGATCGGGTTGGGCACCCCACGCGCGTGCGAGTGACACGTTGCGTTCGACGGGTCCGTCGAACAGACGAGCCCGATCGTCCTCCCGTATACCGTAATTCAGGCTTGCAGCGAGGAGCTCGGTGAGTTGCTCTGCGGTGGGAACAGTGTCGGTGACCGGCGGAGGGGGAGGGGAGAACTGGGTCGAACGAACCGAGGCCACCGGAACTCGGGGTTCATCGACTTCGGCAGGCGTGCACGCGCAGACAAGCATCACGAGAGCGATGACGGCCATTCCAGCACTTCTCATCGGCTCAGTATGTACCGATCGTCGAGCCACCACTGCCTACTCCCAACGCAATTGGCCGTCGACAACGGAGTGAGTATGTCCATCGAAGACTGTGCCGTTCTCGAGGCTATCTGCCAAGTCCGTCAACATCGCGCTCAACGATGGCCACTTGGGGCCTGCACTGTCGGCGTCGACCTTCTGGAACTCTGTGACGCAACCATGGAGAGGGCCCCACCGAGCGTCGACGAACAGCAGATGGCCGTCTGCTCCCGCGAACGGAATGAACTCAGGCAAGTAGGTTCCGACGTACTCTCCAGCTGCCGTTCCGACCTGAGGTTCGGCACCCATCTCGGCGTCGATCTCACCCCAGATGTCGAGCTCGAGCTGACGTTCGCTGACGGTGCGGTCGACATCGAACAGCTCGTGCATAGGAAAGATCGAAACCCAGTTTTCGCGGGGGAAGCCATTGACCAGTCGGAAGAACGACGTCAATTCCTCGGGCCACAGGCCGCCGGTTGAACGCATTGCGTCCTGAATCTGTTCGTCCGCGGCACCGGTGATCGACACGGACGAGAGGTTGTCCGCGAGCCACTGGGCAATTCGGGCCCATTGTTCGGCAACCGATTTCGATGGAGTCGGAGCTGCGTTGGCGACTCCGGCGTCGTACTCGGTTTGCTGCTGTATGCGTCGTCGTAGATCATCGTCGCTCGCGGTACTGCTGCCGTCGGCGGTCGATACCACCTCACCGTCGCCGATTCGATAGTTCCGCGCGGGGCCGAGCTGAGTGCCGTCGTCCGCGTGCGTCAATTCGCGACCGGTCTGTATCGCCTGCGCAACGGCCTCGTCCCAATCTGCTGATTCGCCAGTACGAATCGTGCTGCTGATGGTCTCGGCACTGCGGGCCGATACGAACCAATTCATCGAGGTTGTTCTCCTTTCGGTGCGACCGAGATGCTCACGAGGTTGGACGACGCGAATCCGGTAGGCGACTGTTATGAGCGGTGGTGATGACGATGACTGGAACTGCCACTGGAGCAACAAGAGCGATCAATCCGACTGCCACCGCAGGCGTGGCGTTTGTGACGTCCCAGAGCGCCGTCACAACGGTCCACGCACCGATCACGGAGACGGCCTGGGCCGCAACCCGCAGCGCTGTGACCTTCAAAGGGGAAGCGACTGCGAATTTTCCGATGATTACCGGCAAATAGTGGCCTTCGTTCACGCGCGATAATTGCCTGGTCGCGATCGTCATCATCGCCGCACCGAGCGCAGCGACCAGAAGACCGACAAACAGCATGCACGGTACGATACGCGACGGAGGGCTTTAGACTTCCAGGATGACGAAAGCACCCGACAGTCAGCGACGTAAAGCCCCGTCCTGGTTGCGTGAGACAGCCGTACTCGTCGTCGTCGCGCTGGTGCTGAGTGTTCTGCTTCAGACGTTCGTCGGTCGGGTGTACTTGATTCCGTCCCAGTCCATGGAGCCCACCTTGCATGGGTGTCCGGGGTGTACAGGTGATCGAATCGTGGTGGACAAGATCACCTTTCGCTTCGGTGATCCGCAGCCCGGTGATGTGGTGGTGTTCAAGGCACCGACGTCGTCGTGGAACGTCGGCTACACCTCGACGCGATCGACCAACCCGATTGGCAAGGCAGTGCAAGACGCGGGTTCGTGGGCCGGACTGGTCGCGCCCGACGAGAACGATCTGGTGAAACGAGTCATCGCAACCGGCGGGCAAACCGTCCAGTGTTGCGACTCCCAGGGTCGCGTCGAAGTAGACGGGAAGCCACTCGACGAGCCGTACATCGTCATGGACTTCCCGTTCGTAGCGAACACGCTCACGTGCGAGACCACGCCGCAATCCGGTCGCTGCTTCGGCCCGGTGACCGTACCGTCTGGCAATCTGTGGATGATGGGCGACAATCGAAGCGGCTCAGCAGATTCCAGATCTCATGCCAGGGATGAACTGGGTGGCACCGTTCCGGTCGACGATGTCGTCGGAAAGGCGCGTCTGATCGTGTTGCCACCCTCGCGCTGGGGAACCATCGATTCGCCGTCGATTCAGCAACGCTGATCAGAACCCTAGATCGCGGTTGCGACGCTCACGCTCGATGCGACGCTGTTCTTCGGCCCGTTCTCGGCAGCGACGCAGAAACTCGGCGTCGGCTTCAGGATTCTGTGCAGCTTGTCGGCCGGGCCGCGTCTCGTATTCCGGGAACTCGGAGTTGGTTGCCCTCCGGTAGCCGGAGCCGCCGCCTGGACCTCCCCAGATTCCACCCCCAATCGGGCGTCCCGCGAACAGCCAGGCCAGCGATCCTGCAAACGGTAGAAACACCACGAGCAGCAGCCAGACGATCTTGGGGAGATACCGGACCCCGCCGTCATCGGCAGTGATCACGTCGATCAGGCAGAACACCCACAGCAGCATCACCAGCAAACCGACGTACGGCATTCGATCCTCCACGCTCGAGACCATCCGGTCTGTTGTATCGAGGATCGTAGCGGGAGAATCGTGAATTCGACAGTGGAAGAGCACGGGCTCCTGGCCGGAAAGTAATCGCTGGCCGAGTGCGTCGTCCCCTGCTACCTTCTGTGCGACGTACGAGTCCGAGGAGGTGGTAGCCGTGAACGCAGTACCGACATGGATGCTCCTTCGGAGTGACACGATCTGACAGCAGGTCGGTCCGGGAGCGCCGTTGATCAGCTCCCGAAAGGCACGACCATGCATTTCACGTCCGAACAACGTCTCGATGATCATGTCCTCGAACGCAAGTTCACACTCGGCGACATTCCCGGGATCCTGTGGACCCCGGTATTCCGCACCGCTCCAACACCTTTGATTCTCTTCGGCCATCCCGGTGGTCTCGATATGATGTATTCGCGTCTTGCCGCTCGGGCGCGACACGCGGTGAGCGCAGGTTACGCCGCAGCAACCCTCGAACTACCGGCTAGCGGGATGCGTCCGCGATCTGTTGTCGCCGAGCAGGCTCGAGCAGATCTGCGCCGAGCAGTGGGAGCCGGCGAACCGGTCACCGACGACATCATCGATCGACTCGTCCTTCCACTGGTCGAGAAGGCGGTACCGGAGTTGCAGGCTGCTCTGGATTCTCTCCTCACTCTCCCCGGAGTTGTTGGACCTGTCGGCTATTCGGGAGGTGTGGCGGCCATCGGAGTTCGCCTCGCGGTTGTTGAGCCACGCATCGCGGCCGCGCTGCTGTTCGCCGGTAGCTTCGTGCCCCGCGCCACATTCGACGAGGCCAAGCAGGTGAGCATTCCGCTGCAGGTCCTTCTGCAATGGGACGACGAAGGAAACGACAGGAACATGGCGTTGAGTTTGTTCGACGCTTTCGGCTCGTCGGAAAAAACGTTGCACGCCAACATGGGTGGGCACACCGGCGTCCCGCACTTCGAGGGCGACGATGGAAACAAATTCTTCGACCGGCATCTGAAGTAGTTGCGCGAGGTCGGGTCGATCAGTGACCAGCGCAGTAGATGTACAGAGACGATCCCCGCGCGCCCCTGGTGAACACAACGGAGACAGGGTCTCTCGATCCCTGAGCGGGGCGCGACATGGATAGCATCTCGGCTTCGCAACTGAAGCCCAGTGAGGTCCAGCTGGTCTTCGTGGCGGTGCCGCACGTAGCCGGTTGCAGCGGGGGATACGACGGGTTGGCCGCAGTGACAGCCGGCCCGTCCAATTCCTTCGGTGCGTCGAATCGAGCGGACCACGCGGGTTGGCCCACGAACTCCGAGTACATGACGCCCTGAGTGAACTGGAATCCATCCGGGATTGCGAAGGCGATCTTCTCCACCTCGCGCGACGCATCGTCTTCGTCCATGGACATGGGTTTTCCGGGCTCGAAGGAACCACACGAGGTGGTGAGAAGGACCAGCAATGCAAGCGCTGCCTTCCACGAACTGTTCATGTCATCACCGATCTCGGGTGAGGGTGCCGTATGCGGAAATCGGTAGCTCTCGGAGGAATCCCAATCCTGCGACGCGTCGGCACCCGTCCAATTCGACTGTGAGGTGGGTGGATCCGGAACCGTCGGGGCGAGTCAGGTCGGTAGAGGCAAACAGTGTTGCCGGAGTCGAGCACGGCTGAGCGATAGGCGCGTCGGCGATGTAGCCGAGCAATTCGATGCTGTCCGGCCGGTCGAGGGTGAAGGACGTTCCCGCGACGGTCTCGTATTCGGCAGGCGAGTCGTCCGCGTCTTCGGATCCGGCGTACGTGCAGACCTGCAGGAATCCGACATCGTCTGTGGGTGCCACCAAAGCCGGAGGAAGCATCGAATCGCCTGTGCGTCGACGCTCGACTGCACTGGCAACGTCGGCGTCGGAGGTCTCGTAGAATTCCCCGCTCATAGCTGGGCCCGAACACACAGTCGCGTAGTCGTAGTCGTAGCCCGTGGAGTAGACGGTCCGAGAAACTTCGTCCAGTTCGTTCAACAACTGAAGCGGCTCGTCTCGTAGTCCGCACGGTTCGGCAGGCCAGGCGGGACGAAATGCTCGACCCGATGCGTCGACGAACCACAGTCCGACGGGTGCTTCGACCGAGTAGGCACAGCTCGCCATGATGCCGCTGGCAAAACGTGTCGAGGGGACTGCGAACTCGCCCATCGCGGCCTCGACGTCCCCGCGGAGACGGACCGAATCCAACGTCAGCACGTTGTCGTCACTGAGCGCCCGTTCGCATCTGAGTACTTCGACCGGCTCGAAATATCGCGGGGGATAGCCCGGCGTAGGGGCATCGACAGTGACGTTCGGATCCCACACAGAGCCGCCCAGTGCGGAGACGATGTCGTCGGCCATGCAGTTCGGAGTCCGCGTGGTACTTGCCGTAGGTGGTCGGTACGACTCGGTCTCGATTCCGACGAACGGCAGTATGTGGCCGCAGGATGTCAGCAGTCCGCACAGTGTGATCACTGGAATCGCCCGAGCGGATCTACGCATACTGCAGGCTACTCAGCATCGCTTTGCGTACTGGGCACCTGTTCCTCGTCCGGCTCGGTGGAACGATGAGAGCATGGTGACGGTGATCATGGCCAGAAAGACTGCTGGATAGGTGAATTGAACGGCAGCCTCGAAAGCGGGTGATCCCTCGAACATGAAGATTCCGATTGCTTTGATTCCGCGGTAGTCGGTGAAGTACCAGGCGATCATGGGCACGGTGACCGCTACCGGAGTCAGCCAGCTCCACCAGGTGCGACGGCGAATGGCGTAGTCGATGGCGACGATGGCCAGCGGTATGCACCACACCCAGTGGTGACCCCATGCGAAAGGAGACACCATCGGCGTCGCGAGGCCGCAGATCACCAATGCCAGCAACGTCTTACCTGCTTTGTGCGCGCGTGCAGCTGTCCAGAGAGCGAGGACGGCAACGGCGGCAGCAATGACAAACCAGACGATGAACGGCGGTGTGTTGCCCGGCCACAGGCGAGCCAGGGCTCCGTGAATCGACTGATTGGCCGGTGACGCGAGTGCCCCGATCCGTTCGGAGTCGACCATCGTCGCGGTCCAGAACTTCCACGAATCGGAAGGGATGATCAGGAATCCTGCTGCAACCGTGACCACGAAGGCGGCACCCGCGGTGAGCGCCGCGCGCCATTGTCTGACGGCCAGCAGATGGAGGACGAAGAACGCGGGAGTCAGCTTGAGCCCTGCAGCAATTCCCACACCGACACCGCGGAGACGACTGCCCTCACCTCGGTTGAGATCGAACAGAACCGACACGAGCAGTAGCAGGTTGATCTGTCCGAGCCAGATGGTCATGCGCACGGGCTCGAGCCAGGTGAACGCGATCGCCATCGGCGCGCTGACGAGATACATTCCGCCGGTGCGATATCCGAGCGACCGCCAGCTCAGGACTACCGTCGCGTAGACCAGCAGCACATTGATCACCTGCAGCAGTGTCACGGCAGTCGTCACGGTGAGCAGCGCGAGCGGGGTGAAGACCAATGCCGCGAACGGCGGGTAGGTAAAGGGCAATCCGATATCGAACAGTGCGAACTCGTACAGCGGCTGACCATTCAGGACCACCTCGCCGCCGTGTCGGTAGACGATGGTGTCTATTCCGTTGCCGAAGAGGCCGAACGGCACTTTCCATCCCAGGAAGTACGCATGTGCTGCGATGGCGATGCACGCTGCAAGGGTCGATCCCGCCAGCCATCGAGGACCGAAGCGATCCGGCGTCGTGTGTCCAGGTTGAATCGGAACGGACTGCGCGCGTGTGCCTTCGACGAACGACTCTTGCCCAGCATGCGTACGCGATCCAGTTTCGGTTCGTAACGGCATGTAGCTGGACGACGTCATGAAAGACACGATAGAACGTTGTGGCTGTGACCAGGGACGCGACACGGACTGACCGGTCGTTTTATGGAGCAGTCGTCACAACGCACCGGGTCCAGTCCCTGAATCGACGCCGCGATCCAGATGCACTACTTGTTTCTGGACGGGAACAAGGAATTCAGTTGGTATCGAGGATGGTTCGACGAGCCGTGTTTCTTGCCAGCCGAATCGGCTTCGGGTCCGCGTCGCACGAACTGCCCGGCTATCGAACCGATGAGTGCGATACCGAACCCCAGACATTGAAGTCCGGTCATGTTCTGTCCCAGTGCGATCCATCCGACGACTGCCGCAGTCAGAGGGCTCAGTACGCCGAGGAGTGTGATGTTGGCGGGAGGAAGAGCGCGGGCACCGCGAAACCACAGTGAATAGGCCAAGGCACCGCCTATCACTGCGAGCCAGGCATAGCCGACTACAGCCTCGGTATCGATTGCCCATGGACCGTCGTCGACGATCGGAATCAACGGAGAAATGACAATGCCGCCGACGAGTAATTGCCACGCAGTGGAATTGAGCGGGTTGGTGATGGGTGGCACGCCCCAGCGTCTCGTGAAAGTGACACCGGTGGCCATGCTGACCGTTCCGACTACTGCAGCGGCAAGACCGATTGCGTCGAGTCGGATTGTGCCCGATGTGGCCGTCAGTGCGACCCCGGCGACGGCGACGATGGCCCATCCGATGTGCACTGGGCGTGTGCGTCCCCAGTCGAACCCCGTGGATATCGCGATGATAATGAGTGGTTGCGCAGACCCGACGACTGCGGCGACCCCTCCGGGTAGTCGGTAGGCCGCCACGAACAGCATCGGAAAGAACACGCCGATGTTCAATACGCCGAGGGTTGCGGTCTTCAGTCGCCAACCCTTGCTGGGTATGCCTGGCGCGACGAGCAGCAGAAGTAGTCCGGCGGGCACCGCACGCAGGACGCTGGCCGTCATCGGCCGATCCGGAGGAAGAAGTTCGGTGGTCACCAGGTATGTCGTGCCCCAGAGGATGGGAGCAAGGGCAGCAGCGGCCGTCAATCCGAGAGTCGAGGAGGCGATGTCACGCGGGAGGCGTCGACCATCGGTTGGTTGTGTCTGCGTGCGAGGTGTCCGCATTGTTGGCTCATCTCCGGGACCGGGTCCTTGAACATCTCAACGCTCAACTATCTAGTGTTGAACGGTAGGACTGCCGTGTCAGAATGTCAACAATTGAGCGCTGAAGTTTTGAAGGGTGGTTGGTCGATGGCGAACGAGGCACTCGACGCAGTGGACCGGATAGTCGAGCAATGGCAGGCCGAGCGGCCCGATGTGGATGTCAGCCCTATGGCCGTTATCGGCCGCATCAGCCGAGCAGCATCCGTTCTGGACAAGCGCACGCAGGCTGTGTTGGTCGAATTCGGTTTGCAGTCAGGTGAATTCGACCTGATTGCGACGCTCCGACGCGCCGGGGCTCCGCATCGTCTTACCGTCGGACAGTTGTTGGACAGCGCGATGGTGACGTCGGGCGCTGTTACGCACCGTCTGAACCGGCTGACCGGCAAGGGGCTGATCGAGCGAGAAATCGATCCCACCAACCGTCGGGTGGTCATCGTGCAATTGACGCCGGCCGGAATTGCCGCAGTGGATGCCGCGCTACCCGCGCACGTGGCCAACGAGGAAGCTCTGCTCAGGTCACTGAATCCGGATGAGCGAAGCCAACTTGCAGGCTTGTTGAAAAGACTTCTCCTGGACCTTCGGTGAAGGTGTGGCGATCGGTCACTCGCACAAGGCCTTCCGTATCGCGACGAACTGTGGTACTTGTTGTTCTATGAACACATTCGACGCGTCGAAAGGCGCATGAGCGCCCGTAGTCACCCCACCTCCGGTTCCAGTGCACCGAGGTGCAGATCATGAAGCTTGCCGAGGCCCTCGCTGAACGAGGGGAACTGATCAAGCGCTCCGAACATCTGAAAATTCGGATTCTGGCGAATGCCCGCCACCAGGACGGTGAATCACCGGCCGAAGATGCTTCGATTCTGTTGTTGGAGTACGGATCTGCACTCGATCGGCTCGAAGAACTCATACGCAGGATCAACCGGACCAACAGCACCGCGAGGATGCGGGACGGAACCATCACCGATGCGCTCGCGTCCCGCGACGTGCTGCGTATGCGGCACAGGGCGATCTCCGCCGCGGCGGACGCGGCGTCGGGACGTGATCAGGAGCGCAGGTACGGCCCGCGTCAACTGCGATCGGAGTTGGTCTACGTTGCAGCTCTTCCGGTTGCCGAATTGCGCTCTGCTGCAGACGATATTGCCCAACGGATTCGGTTGGTGGACTTGGAGATCCAACGCGTCAATTGGGAGTTCGACCTGATCGAGTAGCTCACCACATGCCGGGTAGTAGGTAGTTTTCGTTCGAGGCGAGCACGTGCCGTGGCCGGCGGTTTCCGGTCCTTCTCCTGCGTGATGAGCGGCGTCACGGGCATTGCCCGATCACAGTGCAGCTCAGTACGATTCACGGAGTACGGCGCACATAACACAACGCACTACCGTGTGCTGATCGAACGAAGACGAGGGTGGGTAAGGGGCCACCCGGCATCATGGTCTCCGCGGCTGTTCGCGGCTAGTCTGAACAGTATGAAGGCTCCATCGATATCTCTGGAACGGCCCGCTCTGATCGTCGTCGACGTGCAGGCTGGGTTCGATGATTCCGACTTCTGGGGTCCACGTGACAACCCGCTGTGCGAGAGCAATATCGCTGCACTCGTTGGCTTGTGGAGATCGAAGGCATGGCCGATCGTGTTCGTTCGACACGACTCCGACAACCCGCAGTCACCGCTGGCACCGGCGGGTGCGGGGCACGCCTTCAAGGACATCCTCGAGGGGACACCTGATCTGTTGATCAGCAAGCGAGTCAACTCGAGCTTCTACGGCACGCCGGATCTACACGCCTGGCTTCGCAATGAAGGCATCGATCAGGTGGTGATCTGCGGAATCACCACCAATCACTGCTGCGAGACAACCGCACGGATGGCGGGCAACCTCGGCTATGACACCTATTTCGTCATCGACGCGACCCATACGTTCGATCGCATCGCACTCGATGGAACCACGGTGCCTGCCGCGACATTGTCGGCAATCACGGCAACAAACCTGCATGGTGAATTCGCAACAGTGGTTACGACGGCCGATTTACTCTAAGGTTGACTCGATTGAAATTTGATACCGTTCGGTATGGGTAATCGGGCGACGGCAGGGCTGGCGGGTCCGATTGTGCTGCTGTACTTGGGTTTTTTCGCTTCGATCACAGTGATCACGTCTCTTGTTCACGGGTTGTTCGAGCCTCGGATGAACTGGGCCGAAATCGGGTTGGGCGGAGCATTTGTGTTCTCGTTGATGGTTATTGCCGGTTTTGCTGCGTGCGTGTCGGCGGTGTCGATGCTCGCCGCCTCCCCGAGGTTTCCCGGAATAGTGGCAACCCCAGGTTCCTCCGTCGGGCGGAAGGTCGAGTCGTTCGGTGCGACTGCGATCGCCTTCTTGGTTCTCGCACTTGCCTTCGCCGGCACCCTTCCATGGCTCGGGATACTGGCCCCGCTTGTCGCGGGGTGGGCGTGCGTGAACACAATTCGGATCTACCGGTCGTTCGCGTTGGGCGGCCGAGCACCGGCAGCGGGGTAGTTGTGAATACCGCCCTTGCGCTCGGGCTGATCGCGGGCGTCGTTGCGTTCAGCTACGCCTCGTCAGTCGGGTTGCGAGGAAAGGCACTGCATCCCGACTTCTACGGCCGCGACGTACCGCACCGAGTGAAGACCCCACCGCACCTGGGTGCACGGGCGAACAGGTTGTTCGTTCTGGTTCCGCTGGTTTGGCTATTCTCAGATTTGAATCGCAGATCAACGGCGGAGTTGGCCGGGCTGGCAGCCTACGTCTTCGTCGTCGTAATATTCGGCGGCTACCCGTTCGAGAAGGTCAAGTCCCTGTGACCGACCAGCCGATGGTAGGGGCTGTCTGCAGATGATCAGAAACTCGATCGTCTTGCTATCAAACCGCGAGCGGCGGAAATCGCAGCGACCAACGCGACAATAGCTACGGCGATGATGACTGATGCTGTATCAGCGTTCGAGCCGTTCAACGGTAACCAACACCAAGTGAGAAGGCCGGACACGAGTCCGGCCACGGTGCCGTGAAGCGAAGCGACCGAATGCGTGTTTTCCTTCGAGAGCGTTTCCCTCATCAATCGATCGGCAACTCTTGTTGCGGCAACCGCGAAGAAGCTCACGATCGCTCCCGGGATGAGGGACAGAACAACGAAGACCGCGCCGAAGAGAACCACGGCTGGATTCGACACGATCGCTCGAAGATCGACACCGATGAAGGTAACGGTGAGTGCAAAAGCCAGCGAGATCGGAAACCACACTGCCGACTCACGCCGGAAGCTCGCCGGTTGTCGCTGCGCACGGTTGTGCTTGTCGCCGTCGCTACTCATATGAGGTTCCCCCAGGATGGTGGACACCGAGATAGCGGGATCGTTGGTTCCGCTGGAAGGATGTCTTCATGTCCCGCAAACGCAGGTCGTTCACGACCGA
>NZ_NOXY01000010.1:0-34426 GCF_002258735.1 Rhodococcus sp. WWJCD1 | reverse complement strand
CCCTCGCCAGGGTTCGCCCCGCTCGCGTGAATGGGCCATTGCATCGCCGAGACGTGTGCAGTGGTTCATTCACGCGCGGGGCATCGCTGCGTGAATGAACCCTTGCACTTCTCAGACGTATGCAGTGGTCCATTGACGCGGCGGGGGAAGGGGCGGCGAGCGGGGGAGCGGGAAGGTGAGTGCTAGATCAGCACCGCACCGTTCGAGGCCGATCCCACCAGCTTCGAGTACTTCGCCAGCACTCCGCGGGTGTAGCGCGGCGGCAGCGGAGCCCAACCCTGTGCGCGGGACTCCAGTTCGGCTGCGTCGACCAGGAGGTCGAGTGTGCCCTTGCCGACGTCGAGTCGGATTTGGTCACCGTCGCGGACGAAGGCGATGGGGCCGCCGTCGACTGCCTCGGGGGCAACGTGTCCGACGCACAGGCCCGTGGTGCCGCCGGAGAACCGTCCGTCGGTGAGCAGCAGGACATCCTTGCCGAGGCCCGCGCCCTTGATCGCTCCGGTGATCGCGAGCATCTCACGCATTCCCGGACCGCCCTTGGGGCCCTCGTAGCGGATGACCACGACGTCGCCGGCGGTGATGGTTCCGTTCTCCAGAGCATCCATTGCCGCACGCTCGCGTTCGAAAACTCGTGCTGTACCGACGAATACGTCGGAGTCGAAGCCTGCGGACTTGACGACGGCCCCGCCCGGAGCAAGTGAGCCCTCGAGAATGGTGATGCCGCCGGTCGGGTGGATCGGCTTGTCGAGCGCGCGGAGTACCTTGCCGTCGGGATCGGGCGGTGCGATGTGAGCGAGGTTCTGCGCCACGGTCTTTCCGGTGACCGTCATGCAGTCGCCGTGCATCAGGCCGGCGTCGAGCAGAGCCTTCATCACGACGGGTACTCCGCCGATGGCGTCGACGTCGGTCATGACGTGCTTGCCGAACGGTTTGACGTCCGCGAGATGGGGAACCTTTGCGCCGACGCGGGTGAAGTCGGCCAGGGTCAGCTCGACCTGCGCTTCGTGGGCGATGGCGAGGAGATGCAGGACGGCGTTGGTGGAGCCACCGAAGGCCATGACGACGGCGATGGCGTTCTCGAACGCTTCCTTGGTGAGGATGTCGCTGGTGCGGATGCCGCGTCGGAGAAGGTCGACGACGGCCTCGCCGCTGGCGTGTGCGAATCCGTCGCGTCGACGATCGGGTGCGGGCGGTGATGCGCTGCCGGGCAACGACATTCCCATTGCCTCGGCTGCGCTGGCCATCGTGTTGGCGGTGTACATTCCGCCGCAGGCACCTTCACCGGGGCAGATGGCGCGTTCGATGGTGTCGACGTCGGCCCGCGACATCAGTCCGCGTGAACAGGCCCCGACCGCTTCGAATGCGTCGATGATCGTCACCTGGTGCTCGCTGCCGTCGGACAGGGTGGCGAAGCCGGGCAGCGTGGAACCGGCGTAGAGGAACACGCTCGCCAGATCCAGACGTGCTGCGGCCATGAGCATTCCGGGCAGAGACTTGTCGCACCCGGCGAGCAGGACCGAGCCGTCGAGGCGCTCGGCGCTGATGACGGTTTCGACGCTGTCGGCGATGACCTCACGGGAGACCAGCGAGAAGTGCATGCCCTCGTGGCCCATCGAGATGCCGTCGGACACCGAGATGGTGCCGAATTCCAACGGGTACCCGCCGGCCGCGTGAACGCCCTTCTTGACCTCTTTGGCCAGCCTCTCGAGCGAGAGGTTGCACGGGGTGATCTCGTTCCACGACGATGCGACACCGATCTGGGACTTGACCCAGTCGTCGTCGCCCATGCCGACGGCGCGGAGCATGCCGCGCGCTGCCGTTTTCTCCAGTCCATCGGTGACGTCGCGACTACGCGGTTTGACGTCGATGTCGGGGGATTGCTTTTCCGAGGGATTCTGCGGGGTCGTCATGACTCTCCTGAGCGGTCGGCGGACGCGCGTCCTCAGGTTCCGCTCCTGAGTCGCATTCGTCGTCAACACTAAACCTGTGGTTGCCGCCGTCGATCGGCCTGCACCCAACTCCCTGACCGGAATGCCCTCCATCAAGTGACGAATGGCCCTGTCGAGCACCGCGAGCTCGGGGCGACAGTGGGTGCAGCCACCGTGTCGGGGTGGGAGGTCGAGGAGAGTCGATGAACGATCAGCCGGATACGGCCGTGGTGGAGATGCTGGTGGAGCTCGCGTGTCGGGCACCGTCGGTGCACAACAGTCAGCCGTGGCGGTGGACCTACTCCGCACGCGGACTCGATCTGTACACCGACAGCTCACGGTTGCTCGGGGTGATAGACCCGACCGAGCGACAGATGGTGTTGAGCTGCGGGGCAGCGTTGGACCACCTCGAGAAGGCCGCCGCGGCGTTCAGGTGGACGACCGAGATCGATCTGCTGCCCACTCCGGGTGCGCCCGATCATCTGGCGCACGTTCGCTTCGTGCACGACGCACATCCTCGCTCGCACGAGTTCGATCTGTTGGCTGCGATCAACCGTCGCCACTCGGATCGGCGGGCGTTCGGACCGGTGCCGAGCAATCGTATTCTGACGCGGTACCTCCGTCAGGCGCAGTACGGCACGGAGATGACCGTCCTGTCGGCAGAGTCCAAACAGACGTTGGCGAAGGCCTCGACACTGAGCGCGAGCGTGCGAAAGTACGACGCGACCTATCAGGCAGAGATCAGATGGTGGGCCGGGCACTCGTTCCGCTCGGGAGGAATTCCGCCGGAGGCGCTGACGAACCGGGCCGAGGCGTCGAGGGTGCAGGTCGGCAGGCAATTTCCCGAACCGCATCGGGTCGCCAGAACGGTCACGACCGAGCCGGTCGAGGACGAGTCCACGGTGGTGTTGCTCGGCACGGCATCGGACGAGCGCCTCGATTGGTTGCAGTGCGGCCGAGCCATGTCCGCATTCCTGTTGGCCGCGACCGCGGACGGGCTGGCGACATGCCCCCTGACGCACCTGACGGAACAGTCGGGAAGCAGGCACCTGGTCGAGTCCCTGGCCCCGCGAAACGGTCTGGCGCAGCTGCTGATTCGAGTCGGCACCCCCATGATCGGCTCGCCGCCACCCCGAACCCCTCGACACGCCGTGGCGTCGGTGCTGTCTGCGCCCGCCCGCACACCGAACAGGAGACAATCGTGATTCTTGCAGCTCATCAGAAAATCGTTGTGGGCGTGGATGGTTCGCCCAACAGTGTCAGCGCTGCTCTCTGGGCGGCGACCATCGCGGAGAGAGTGGGTTCTCCGATGCACATTGCCGGTGCCGTACAGCAGCCCGCGTTCTACCTGGGCGAGTCCGCATCGGTGATACCGAGGGACGTGTGGGACGAGCAGCGGCACACGGCCGATCGCGTCGTCACGGACGTTGCTGCCGCTGTGCTGGCCCGGCATCCGAACAGTGCAGTGACCACCTCGGTGGAGGAGACGTCCGCATGCGCGATGATGGTCGAACTCTCTCGTACCGCGCGCATGCTCGTCGTCGGCAATTCCGGTTCGGGTCCGATCGTGTCCGCATTGTTCGGGAGTACGACGCAAGAGATCTCGAACGCGGCCCAGTGCCCAGTGATCGTGTGGCGGGAGGGAGCCGAGACCGTCGACGCACCGATTCTCGTCGGCATCGACGGCAGCGCGACCAGTGAGGTGGCCGTCGCACAAGCCTTCGATCTGGCCTCGTTGTTCGGCGTGTCGTTGATCGCCGCGCTTGCCTGGAACTCGTTGTCGCAGGGGGCGGCGCTTTCTCTACCCGGATCACCCGACCCCATGGAGTTCGAGCGTGAACAGCGGATGCTGATGTCCGAATGTCTGGCCGGGTGGGCCGAGAAGTATCCGGATGTCAGCGTCGAACATATTGTGCAACAGGGAAACCCCGCGCATTTGTTGGTCGACCTGTCCAAACGAGCCGGTCTGGTGGTTGTCGGCAGTCACGGTCGAGGAGTGGTGGCCCGGGCACTGTTCGGGTCGACCAGTAGCAACCTCACGCGGCACGCCCACTGCCCGGTCATGATCTGCAGAGACCGATGACGAACCGCACCGTACCGAACAGCATGCACAGCGGCGAGCGTCGACGAATTCTCGATTCGGCCACTGCACATCGGCTCGCGCGGCAAGCAGCAGTTGCACGACTGATCGGCCACGACCACTTCGGGCCCACCATCGACATCGTGTCCATCGTCTGGGTCGGAACTCGGGTGTACTTCTACGCCGATGGGCGGTCGCGATTGGGACGCAGTGTGCTCGATTCCGCGGTCGTCCTGGAAGTCGACGCCGAGGATGGCGCTCGTACGACCGACTCGACTGTGGTGATTCACGGAATTGCCCGTGCGGTCGTGGATGTGCGACTCGAAGTCCTCGAAGAACTACTGCCGCGACCACATTCGGACGGTCCGCCGATGCACAGACTCGTCGAAGTGAGCCCGACATCGGTTTCGGGTGTCGAACTGGCGCGCTGCCCGATCGCGGATGAAAAGGATCGCCCAGCACGACGAGACACGTGCCCTTCGGGCCAGGTGCGAGTCGATTCCGACTCCATCACGGTCGAGATACCGACAGAACCGAGACCGAGAAAGTTCCCGGTGACCACTGCGGCGATCGACGGTGTCGTCCGTGCGGTGATGATCGCCGAATACGGTCCGGCCAGCGGGGTCTCGCCGGACGGACACCTTCTCAGAACGGCTGTTCTCGATCGGTGGCCGGGCGCAAGAGTGCTCGAGCGACGCAGTGCCGGCGAGCGAGGCGCGGACCCGCGCGGCTACGAGAGCTTCTACGTCGAACTCGAGCCGAGCGGTTGCCGGACCGATATCGATCTCGTAGAGGTGTCCGCACTCTTCGGCCGTTGACCGACTCGAATTTCTCCACTGCACACCGACATCGAGACAGGAAGACAACATGAGTAATTCCACCGCCCGAACGCTTCCCATCGTCGTGGGTATCGACGGCTCGGCCGAGGCCGAGGCTGCAGCTCGATGGGCTGCGACGTATGCAGACAAGGTCCACGCGACCGTACGGCTCGTTCACGCTGTGCCAGTGGGGGACTGGTATGGGTCGGCGGAATTCGTCGACGGCGGTGCGCTCGAGCGCGACCTCCGCATCATCGGGCGAAAGCACCTCACTCGTGCGGCCGGCGCGATGCACGACGCGGCACCCGAGGTGTCCGTCGACATCGTCACCGTCGACGGGACGATCGCGTCGTACCTGTCGAATGCCGACGCAGAATTGATCGTGCTGGGATCGAGGAAATCGAGTGCACTACGCGACCTGACCTTGGGTAGCAACACCCTCCGGGTCGTCACACACGCGCATTGCCCCGTGCTGCTCGTGCGTGGTGGTGGGGAGAGCGCCGATCCCGCCAGGCCCATCGTGGTGGGTGTCGACGGGAGTGAGCAGTCGGATCGAGCGTTGAGTGCCGCGCTCGAGTTCGCGCACACTGTCGGTGCACCGGTGGTTGCGGCGAACTACTGGGGATTCGCGGCCCAGCCGGGTCTGGGAACGGGATTCGAGGGCATCGACTGGGTGAGCGTCCGGGCACACGAAAAGCATTGGCTCGATGCGCATGTGGAGAAGATGCACGAGAAGTACCCGGAGGTGACGCTGACGACCGTGAGCACCCAGTCGAGCCCGACACGAGGTCTGCGTGCGATGTCGGCGTCCGCGTCGATGCTCGTGGTGGGTTCTCGGGGTCGAGGTGTCCTCCGCGGTGCAATTCTCGGATCGGTCAGCCAGAATCTCGTGCACCACGCGGACTGCTCGGTGCTGATCGTCCGCTGAGTCACGCGCCCTGGCGCGGTGCCATCGGTGGTGATGCCATGTCGCAGTGCGGTGGGCAGTTCGACGTGTCGCCGGTACCGCGGATCAGTACCGCCGCGATGACGGCACCGATCAACAACAGTCCGGCACACAGGAGCATCGCTGTGTGGAAGCCGGCCGAGAACACCTCCGGCGCAGAGTAATCGGAGCCGGCGATACCCGCGAGGGCAGGCAGGGCAGCCACAGCCAGAAGTTGGCTGGTGCGGGCCACGGCGTTGTTGACCCCCGACGCGATGCCGGCTCGGTCGGTGGACACCGCACCCAGTACGGCCGCGGTCAGCGGGGCGACGAGCGCGGACAAGCCGAGACCGAACACGACGACCGCAGGCAGAATGTCTGCGACATAACTGGATCCAGGACCGATGCGCAGCATCAGCAGCAACCCGAGAGCCGACAGCAGTGGCCCGACCGTCATCGGAATTCGTGGTCCGATACGCCCGGCCACTCGGCCCGCGCGGGCAGACAGTACGAGCATCAGGGCTGTGATCGGCAGCGTCGACACTCCGGCCGCGATGGGCGAGTAACCCACGGCGAACTGCAACTGCAGCACCAGAAGGAAGAACACGCCGCCCAGGGCCGCATAGACGGCGAAGGTAACGAGGTTGGCCGCCAAGAACACTCGGGAAGCGAACAGTGACGGTGGCACCAGTGGATCGTGCGAGCGGCGCTCGATCACCACGAACACGCCGACCGCGACAACCCCGAGTACCAGCGCCACGGTGTGCGACTCGATCAACCCGTACGTGAGCAGACCCAATGCCGCCGCGACCGTCACCGCGCCCGGCACGTCGAGGCGACCGGACGCGTGCGGATCCCGGCTCTCCGGAACATGTTTCGCAGCCACCGACACGACCACGACAGCGAGCGGGATGTTGATCAGGAACACCGCACGCCAGCCGACGGCGTCGACCAACCAGCCGCCGAGCAGTGGACCGATGGCCGACGCGACGCCGCCCAGACCCGACCAGAGCCCGATCGCCGCGCCCCGATCCTCGGCCTTGATGGACGCCGAGATCAGTGCCAGCGAACCGGGAGTGAGCAACGCCGCTCCCACGCCCTGCAGCAGCCGAGCCGCGATCAGCACCTCGATGTTGGGAGCGAGGCCACACAGCACCGACGCGGCCGCGAACCAGACTGTGCCCCAGATGAACACCCGTCTGCGCCCGAGTCGGTCACCGAGAGAGCCGCCGAGCAGAATCAGCGAGGCGAGCGCGAGGGTGTAGCCGCTCAGAGTCCATTGCAGACCGGTGACGCCTGCACCGAGGTCGCGGCCGATCGCTGGTAACGCGATATTGACCACGGTGGCGTCGAGCATCGCCAGAGCCGAACCGAGCACGGTGGTCGCAACGATCCACCGCCCCCTGGCGCTGGAGAGTGCGATGCCCTCAGCGGTCACAAGCGTTCTACGCAGACGACGAAGTTGCGGGTGTCTTTCTCGTATCCGTAGAGAGCAGGGTCGGGGCAATCGTCGACCGAGGAGGTGCCCTGCAGGATCGTCACGACGCGGCGAGTGTCGGCACCGGGAGTGGCGCAGTCGACGCGCTGGGCGAACTCACCGACGATGTCCATGCATCCGCCGACAACCCAGTCGATGTCGAGGCACAGGGCTCCCTGCTCGATGTCGAAGTAGGTCTCGTAGTAGTACTGATCGGCGTCCGCGGGACATTCGGCCGAGGTGGGCGTCTTGGCGAAGACGACGTAGTTGGACTCGGGCGATCCGCACGTCGCGTTGGCGATGGTGGCCTCGTCGACCGTTCCGCCGAGGTTCACGCACTCGCCGATCTCCACATCGATGTCGACGCTGCCGCCGTCGTCGATCTCGGGGGTTGGAGCAGCGGTGGTGCGAGGAGCACTCGTCGTGGTGGGCGCGATGGTGGCACCCGAGATGGCGACGGCGGTACCGGACACTTCCGAGGCACACCCGGCGAGTATCAGGGCCGTGCACGCCGTCAACGCGAGAACGAGAGCGCGGACCGAACGGTTGGATGACGCCATGGTGAGTCCTGCCCTCGTGAATTCAACCGTGCTGTGTGCATCGATCGTCTGTGTGTAGAAAATATCGGACTCGGTTGTCGGCCGCATGAGGCAGGATGATCTGCGTGGATCTTCCTCTTGCCGTGCCGGTCGCGCCGATGCTCGCCAAAGCAGCCAAAGTGGTGCCCGCCCAGCCCGAGGACGGGCCACCGGTGTGGTCCTACGAGCCGAAATGGGACGGTTTCCGCGCCATCGTCTTCCGCGACGGCGACGAGGTGGTGCTCGGTTCACGCGGGGGCAAGGACCTGGCGCGATACTTCCCGGAGTTGGTCGAGGCGGTCAAGGCCGAGCTGCCGGAGAAGATCGTCGTCGACGGCGAAATCGTCGTTCCCCGGGAGAAGAACGGTTCCACTCGCCTGGATTGGGAGTCGCTGTCGGAGCGAATTCACCCCGCGGCGAGTCGGGTGACGATGCTGGCGGAGAAGACACCCGCACAGTTCATCGGATTCGATCTGTTGGCCGTCGGCAACGAGGACCTGACGAGCGAGCCGTTCTCGACGCGCCGGGCGAGATTGCTCGACGCGGTCGGCACCGGCGGGCCGAGATGCTTCGTCACCTCCGCCACCGATGATGCGGCGGTGGCCGAGGATTGGTTCGAGCGGTTCGAAGGTGCCGGGCTCGACGGTGTGGTGGCCAAGAAGCTCGACGGGCTCTATCTGCCGAACAAGCGCGAGATGGTCAAGATCAAGCATGCCCGCACGGCAGACTGCGTGCTGATCGGCTATCGAATTCACAAGTCCGGCAACGGTATCGGATCGCTTTTGCTCGGTCTCTACGATGGTGACGATCTCAGGATGATCGGCGGCGCGTCGGCGTTCACCGACAAGCGGCGGCTGGAGTTGCTCGAAGAACTCGAGCCGCTCCGACTCGGCGAGGACGTCACGTACGACGGGGAGGCGACCCGCTGGAACTCGTCCAACGATCGCAACTGGATTCCGGTGCGCATCGAGCGGGTCATCGAGGTGGCCTACGACCAGATGGAAGGTGCACGGCTGCGTCACGTGGCGCGGTTCCTGCGCTGGCGACCCGATCGTGAGCCGCGCTCGTGCGCCTACGACCAGCTCGAGGTTCCGGTGCGCTACGACGTCGCCGATGTGATTGCCGGGGGACGATAGCCATGGCCGCGAAGACACCACCGGCGTTCGTGCAGGTCGGCGAACGCGAAGTACGAGTATCGAGCCCCGATCGCGTGATCTACGAGGCGACCGAGCGCACTCCCGACATCACCAAACTGCAGGTGTGCGAGTACTTCACCGCCGTCGGCGAGCCGTTGATGCGGGCAATCGGCGACCGCCCCACCGCTATGGAGCGATGGCCCGACGGCTATCGCGAGGGCATGCGATTGGCGCTCGGCCCACAGGACAAGGAGGGCGACGGCTTCTATCAGAAGCGATTGCCCAAGGGCGCGCCCGAGTGGATCGAGACGGTGAAGATCGCGTTCCCCAGCAAGCGCACTGCCGAGGAGCTGTGTCCCTCCGAGCCGGCTGCGCTTGTGTGGGCGGCTCAGATGGGCACGCTGACCTTCCACCCGTGGCCGGTGCGGCGACCGGAGGTGGACCATCCCGACGAGTTGCGTCTCGATCTCGATCCGCAGCCGGGCACTACGTTCGCGGACGCCCTGCGGGTCGCCGACGTGACGCGAGAGCTATTGGAAGAGTTGGGCTTACGTGGCTATCCGAAGACGAGCGGTAATCGGGGAATTCACATCTACGTCCGCATCGAACCCGAGTACACCTTCGAGCAGGTGCGCCACGCGGCCATCGGACTGGGCCGAGAACTCGAACGTCGCGACGACGGGGTGACCACGAACTGGTGGAAAGAGGAACGTGGAGAACGCATCTTCATCGATTACAACCAGAACAACCGTGACCGGACGATCGCCAGCGCATGGAGTCTGCGGGCTCGGCCGGGTGCACCCGTCAGTACTCCGATGACGTGGTCGCAGTTGGCCGACGTCACCGATCCGCGTGAGTTCAACCTCGTCACGGTGCCGGAACTGGTGCAGGACGGCGACCCGTGGGCCGACATGGATTCCCAGGCCTACTCGCTCGAACCCCTTCTCCACCTGTGGGAAACACTGCCGGGCGGAGAGCTGAACTTCCCACCCGACTATCCCAAGATGCCCGGCGAGCCGCCGCGGGTCCAGCCGTCGAAGAAAGTCGCCGAGCATTGGGATGCGGAGGGAAACCGCACCGAGAGCTGACGGAGCCGGGCGAGGTTGCACACTACGACGCTCTATCGACGGGATCCGGTCGGCGCGGACGCGTTCGGTGCAACCCGGCCCACCCTCACATGGATTCGAGTTCCCGAATCAGCGTCGCCGCATCGTATGGTCCGACATGTCGGGTGAGGTTCTTGTCGCCACGGCCCAGGTAGAACGTCGGAGTGCCGCCCACATCGGAGGAGGTGGCGTCGAGTTCGTCGTCCTCGACACGCACCACGTAGTCGCCGGTGCGGATGTCGTCCTCGAAACGGTCCATGTCGAGGCCGAGTTCGCGTGCGTAACCATCGATGTCGTCGGGTTCGAGGGCGTCGCTGTTGCGGAACAACACGTCGGCCATCTCCCAGAATTTGCCCTGCGCTGCGGCAGCCTCACTGGCGTACGCGGCATAGCGGGCATGCGGGTGATAGTCGTCCAGTGGGAGATGGCGGTAGACGTACCGGAGGTCGTCACCGAAGTGCTTGCGTACCTCGGCGACGCTGCCGGTTGCCTTGCTGCAGAACGGGCACTCGAAATCGGCGTACTCCACGATCGTCAGCGGAGCGTCGACTGGACCGCGGATATGATCGCGCTTGGCGCTGACCGGACGCAGAATGCGGAGTGACGCTTCGGCTTTCGGTGGGTGGATCCTCGCGTCGATACGGAACAGGATCCAGCCGAGCAGCGCAGCGATTACCGAGGCCGCCAACACGCCGACGCGGGCCTCGTCGGCCAGTAACGGGTCGTCGAGCGCGAGGTCGATGATGAACAGTGAGATCGTGAATCCGATTCCGGACATCGCCGCACCGCCCGCGATGTGCGAGAGCGTCAGGCCCGGTGCCAGCGCCGAGGGCCGTAGTTTGGCGAAAATGGCTGATGCGCCCGTGATTCCGACGAGCTTGCCGAGGACGAGACCGGCGATGATGCCCCAGGTGAGCGTCGACGTCGATGCGGCCTTGAGGGTGTCGGAGCTCAGCACCACTCCGGCGTTGGCGAGCGCGAAGATCGGCACGATGATGAAGGCCGTGTACGGCTGATAGAGCCGCATCAGCCTCTCGTTGACCGAGACGGCTTGATCCAGACCCAGTCTCGCTGCGCGCGCGTATTCGGGATTCGGTGATTGACGGAAGGCGCGGGTGAGGTCCGATGCTCGCTCCACCTCGGAGCGGCGCGGCGGGTAGACCGGAAGAATCAGCGCGATCATCACGCCGGCCAGCGTGGGGTGAACCCCCGACTCGTACATCGCGACCCACGTGAACAGTGCGACGACGAAGTATCCGACACCGCGCCACACCTCGAGCCGTCGGAGTAGGAAGATCAGTCCGAGCCCGATGAACGCCAACACCAACGGCACCACATCGAGATCGTCGGTGTAGAAGAACGCGATGATCGCCAGCGCGCCCACGTCATCGGCCACGGCGAGGGTGAGCAGAAAGATCCGCAACCGCGCGGCCTTCTTCGGGCCGAGGACGGCGAGTGCCCCGAGCAGGAACGCGGTGTCGGTGGAGATGACGACACCCCACGCCTGGGCTGCCGGGCCGGAGGGGTTGAAGGCGAGGAACAGCAGCGCGGGTGCGGCCAGTCCGGCGAGTGCAGCCACGATGGGGATGGCGGCGCGTGATCGGTCGGTGAGCTCACCCATCGCGAACTCTCGCTTGACCTCGAGCCCGACGACGAAGAAGAACAGCGCCATGAGCCCGTCGTTGACCCAGTGGGCCAGATCGAGAGAGATGCCGTGCTCGCCGACGGTGACCGAGAGCTCTGTGTGCCAGAACGACTGATACGTCTCACCCAGGGGTGAGTTCGCCCAGATCAGGGCGATAAGGGTGGCGGCCAGTAGGAAGCCTGCCGCCAAGGTCTCGCTGTTTCTCTCGCCGCGAGCCCGCGAGATCCGTTCGACGAAGCGTGCCATCGGCCGGTTCGTCGGCGTGATCTGATCTGCCATCTGCAGCCCGAGTCCTTCCGGAGAGTGTTGTGAAGCAGTCTGTACCAACACCGTCGTCGGCGCTTTCCTTCCGCGCACTCGAGTAAGGTTGTCGGGCCGCGGGCCAGCAGCGCCGAGAGAGATATGCACGACATATTCGACAATCGGCATTAGTCCGCGGATAAACGGGAATACGAGCCCGACTCACCCCTGCCACGAAGGAACATCCATGCGTGATTTCATCTGCCGCAAATGCGGACAGAAGCTGTCGTTCGAGAACTCACTGTGTCTGAGCTGCTCGAGCGCACTCGGCTTCCATCTGCCGAGCAGGGCGCTGCTGGTGCTCCCGGACAAGGCCGACGACGGCGTCGCCGAAGCCGAGGTGGACGGCACGACGTGGAAGATGTGCGCCAACCTCAACACCGCACGGTGCAACTGGTTGGTCGATACCGCGGACGCCGACGAGCTCTGTGTGTCGTGCAGGCTGACCCGAACCCGCCCGGCCGACGACGATGTCGATGCGATGGCCGCCTATGCCGATGCCGAGACCAACAAGCGGCGCGTCGTTCTCGAGCTCACCGAACTGGGCCTGCCGATCGTGGGACGAGACGAGGACCCGTCCACGGGTCTGGTGTTCGATCTGCTCTCCAGCGCCAACCAGCAGGTGATGACCGGCCACGACAACGGTCTGATCACTCTCGACCTGGCCGAGGGCGACGACGTGCATCGCGAGCAGTTGCGGGTGGCGATGTCCGAGCCGTACCGCACTCTGGTCGGGCACTTCCGACACGAGATCGGCCACTACTACCAGATGGTGCTGGTCGGAGACGGTGAGCATCGAGCAGCGTTCGAGGAACTGTTCGGCGATCCGGATTCGAGCTACCAGGACGCTCTCGATCGCCACTACAGCGAGGGTGCACCCGACGGCTGGGAAGACAATTACGTCTCGTCCTACGCCACCATGCACCCCGCCGAGGACTGGGCCGAAACCTTCGCGCATTACCTGCACATCCGCGACACCCTGGACACTGCTGCGGCGTTCGGGATGGCGCCGGCCGGTTCGACGCTGGAGAGCCCGTTGCCCGGTGACGTCGGCTTCGATCAGATCGTCGACTGGTGGCTGCCGCTGTCGTGGGCACTGAACCAGATCAACCGCTCGATGGGTCATCAGGACCTCTACCCGTTCGTGCTGCCGCCGACCGTCGTGAAGAAGATCGGGTTCGTGCACTCGCTGATCGCGCCCAGCACTCTCTGACGCTCCGCTAACGGTTCTCGAGCTTCGCTGCCTGGGGCGTATCCTGTGGTGTCGGCATTCCGCCGATGTCGGGATGCGCCCCTGTGCAGCGGCGGGAGCAGTGCAGCAGTAGGACGAGGTGACCACCATCAGCGAGCAGACACTGAACGCGTCGGGGGCAATCCCGCGGGTTACCGACTTCCAGCTGAGTCGACGGCTGGCCGAGGTGGCCGAGAAGCTCCGGCGTCAACATTCGGATCCGGATCGGGTTCTGGCCGTCATCACCGAGTCGGCAGTGGCCAATGTCCCCTCTGCGGAGTTCGCGTCCATCACCACTGTGCTGCAGGGCAAGTTCGTGCACAGTGCTGCGCTGTCGGGTGAGCCTGCCGGCCACTGCGACAAGATTCAGGAGCAACTGGGCGAGGGTCCGTGCCTCGAATCGGCCATCGAACAGAAGACCATCAGAATCGACGACATGGACAGCGACACCCGCTGGCCACTGTTCGCAGACGCTGCGTCCGCGCTCGGGGTCAAGAGCATGATCTGCTTCCAGCTCTACGTCGAGGGAATCAACTTCGGCGCTCTGAACCTGCATTCCACCCGAAAGAACGCATTCTCGGACGAGGCCGAGTCCATCGGCTCACTGTTCGCTGCTCACGCCGCCATCGCGTTCTCCACCGCACGCGAGGAGCAGCAGATCCGGGCCGCGTTGACGAGCCGGGACATGATCGGTCAGGCCAAGGGCATGTTGATGGAGCGGTACAACCTGAACTCGCAGGCAGCATTCGCGTTGTTGGCCAAGCTTTCTCAGGACACCAATGTCAAACTCGCCGACCTCGCCGAACAGCTTGTGATCGACGCGGCGAAGTCCACCGACTGAGCCGTCAGCGTACGTCCAGGCCGTCCGTACTCGCGACCGACACCGCTGGACCGTCCGAGGCGACAAAGACCTCGATGCGGACATCCTCGTCCAGGTAGCGGCTGAGCAATGCCAATCCTGGTGTTGCGGCGATGATCTCGTGTACCCGATCACCCGAGATCGGATAGTCGTCCACGTCGTGACGCCAGTGCGCCGCCACGAGCGTCCCGCCGATCTCCAGATGATCGACGACGCGTTTCATGGCCGACGTCAGATCGGCGGCATCGAGGTAGTAGCCGACCTCGCTGACGACGATCAGATCGAAGGGCTCCTTCGCGTCGGGCAGGGCCGACCAGTCGTCCGTCAGAGACCACAGCGCGAATTCCACTGCAGCCGAGTCCTGTACGCGGGTCCGAGCAGAGTCGAGGGCGCTCTGCACCACGTCGGTCGACACCACGTGCTCGCACCGGGTGGCCAACTGTTCGGTGAGTACACCGATCGAACAACCGGGCTCCAATGCCCGCCGGTACTGCGGCTTGGGCAGCGACGCCATGGTCAGCGCATACTTGCGCCGCTCGTACCACTTGCTGTCGAGCATGAACGGATCGTCCGCGGCCGCATAGACATCACGAAAGTACTCGGCGCTCAGGCTCGTTGGAGAATTGGGGCTCGTTCGAGAATCCTGGCTCATGCGAACACCACCTCGAACGGTCGTCGGTAGCGGGCCAGGATGTGCGGCGGCAACACAGCTCGATCCGCGGGGTGATCGGACAGGGGCCGGATCTGAGAGTCGAACTGCTCGATGGATGCTCGTTTGGCTTCGAGGGTGTGCGGGGGAAGATCGATGCGGCGACACCGCGTCCACGGCACCGCCGGATGCTCCGGAGTTGCCCAGTGCCACATCCAGATCGGGTACTCCACCACCGGTATCCCCACCGCGTTCGCCGCCGTGAGACAGGCTCTCGCGGTGGCCTCGTGATCGGGATGGCCGTCCCCACGCCACGGCGTCAGGCACCAGGTACCCGGGGTGGCGTCGAGCAGTGGCATCAACGCGTCGGCCACTGCACTCTCGTGCTCCTCGACGGCACCGTCGGCGATCTGCAGACGCGTCGGAGAGTGGTCGATTCCCAGCTCTGCCAACGCACGTTCGGACTCGACGGGCCGTCGCACACGCAGGTCCTCGGCCGTCACCGTCGGGGAACCGGGATGCGAGCCGTCGCCGTCGGTCACCGCGACCACCCGCACGTCGACGCCTGCCGCGGCCGCCAACGACAGCAATCCACCGACACCGAGAATTTCGTCGTCCGGGTGTGGGGCGACGACGACCATGGTGACGACGTCATTCCACTCGAGGCCGGGGACGGACCAGTCTGCCGTCATCCAGTCCGGTTCTGCGGTGCCGAGATCGACTTCGGCGTCGAAGGCGTTCTCTACCATGGGTTGTCTTCCTCGGCGATGTCGCGGCCGAGGGCTTCGAGGTCGCGCTCGGCGTGGCTCTGCCGCAGGTAGACGGTGAGGTCGGCGACGCGTCCGGCATGCTCTGCATCACCGCACAGGGGGCCGGCACCGAGAGCCCGACCGACGCGGTCGATGCACTGCGTGGCCGCATCCTCGACGACAGCGCGCACGATCCGGGCCCGCGTTCGAGCGCGACCGGAGCGGTCGAACGGATCTGCGTCCACCTCGGCCGCCGCGGTGGTCAGCGCGCTCGATGCCGCGCCGAGTGCCGCCGCGATGGCACCGAGATGGGCCGCGCGATGTGGATCCGGACGCTCCCGTACTGCAGCGTGCAGGGTGTCCGCGACAGCGCACGCGCTGCCGAACCAGGCCGCTGAAACTCCGATCGCCCCGTGCCAGAAGCCCGGTCGAGTCAGGTAGTCGGTCGGACCTCCGACGGTGACTGCGGGGACGGCATCGAAAGCAACCGAACCCGAGTCGCTCTCGCTCATGCCCACGGCATGCCATGTGTTCGGTACCGGTGCGACGCCCGCATGTGTCAGATCGACGGCGAACAGCCGGGGACTTCCGTCCACGCGGGCGGTCACCAGTGCATGCGTGCACAGCGACGCGCCGGAGCACCACGGCTTGGTCCCAGTGAGAACCCAGCCCGAATCCTGCTGTACCGCTTCGAGGATCGGTGCCGGCGGTTCCGCTGCCCACACACCCCAGATCTGACCGCGCTCAGGCGTCGGGCCGTCGAGTTCGTGCAAGATCGCGATCGCATCGGTGTGCGCCTCCGACCATCTGCCGAGAACGGTGTTGTGCCGACTGAGAGCGGCGAGCGATTGCCATCGCAGGTCTGTGTAGCCCGACCCGGGCAGGGCCAGGTCCAGACGCCCGTCGGCCTCGAAAGCCAGGAAGGCGGCGCGCAGCCCCGTGTTCTGTTTCGGGGTGTCGAGCGATTCGCGGAATTCGGTGTCGATCATGCGGAAGGCTCCAGAGAACGTAGGAATTCGGCCATTCCGTCGGGCGCTCTGCCTCGCAGGCGGCCCGATGTGGTGACCGAGATGTCGCACACCCGACGGCACGCGATGCCGCCGAGTTCGAGGCGTCGGACCAGGTCGTGATCCTCGCCGGTGGCCAGCGGCGCGAATCCGCCGACGGAGAGGTAATCCGTCGCTCGGATGCCGAGATTGGCGCCGTGTACGTGTGGATGGCCGAGTTCGTGTCGGTAATGCGCGTCGTACGTCGATCGCAGCCGAATGTCTTCTTCGACACGGCCCTCGAACTGGACGGACACCGTGCCCGCTACCGCCCGAGCGCCGTCGGTGGCGTGCCGAAGATGGCCGAGCAGCCAGTCCTCGCCCACCCGGGTGTCGGCGTCGGTGGTGGCGAACCAGGTGGTGGCTGCGAGTTCCGAGGTGTAGCTCGCGAATCCGGCTGCCCGGGCCGCTCCGACGTTGCGGTGGGCGACTGCCACGGTCGACACCGACGGGTGACGAGCGGCGATCGAGGCGGAGTCGTCGGTGCACGCATCGAGGACGACGATCGTCGAGACGGTCACCGGGGCCACCTCGACGACGCGACGCTCTGCCCGCGACAGTGCCGTCAGGCAGGCGTCGAGCAGATCCTGTTCGTTGTGCGCCGGGACGACGACGACGATGTGACCGACGGGGGTACGGCTGGGGATGTGGGAAGAAACTTCGACGACCACGGTCCACCCTTTTCAGACACCGGACTGGAGAACAGTCCGCGAACGGGAAACCGCCGGTGTCTGGACGGATGAGGTTCCTTCTCTAGTACCCGTTCCGGGCCTGTCGACACATGCGCTCTGGCCAGCAGAGACAATGTCGGGGTCGGGTTGGCGCAAGGTACTCGTACTCGGGGTTTCTTTCGGCCGTTTCGGAAATATCCGATTAGCAAATGTCCGAGCGGTATGTGTTAATGGGCGTTGCCCCGTGGCAGCACTGCTGGTGGGCATCACGACGCAGTACGAAGGATGGTCGGGTCACATGGCATCACAGGTTCGCGCTCGCAGGTTCGCCCGTATCGGGGCAATCGTCGCAGGTACAGCCCTTGCTGCATCTGCAGCATTCGGGTCGGCGCAGGCCGCACCGCTGTGGCCGGGTGGCCCGGATGTCTCCATTCCCGGCTTGCCCGGATCCTCGGATCCCGCAGCTCCCGCACCCCAGCCGCTCGTTCCGCAGCTCGCACCTGCCAACTTCGCCGATCCGAGCATCAGCCCGTCCGGCGGTGAGGTCGTCGGAGTTGCGCAGCCCATCGCAATCCGCTTCGACGAGGCCATCGGCGATCGCGATGCCGCGCTCCGGGCCATTCGCGTCACCACGAACCCGTCCGTCGACGGCCACTTCTACTGGATCAACGACACCCAGGTGCGGTGGCTGCCCAACGAGTTCTACCCGGCGCACACCCAGGTGACCGTGGAAGCGGGCGGCGCGAAGGCCGAGTTCTCCACCGGCGACTCGATCATCACCACGGCCGACGACAACACCAAGCAGATCACCGTCACGCGCAACGGTGAGGTCGTCAAGACCATGCCCACCTCGATGGGCAAGGTCGGCCACGAAACTCCGAACGGCACCTACATCGTCGGCGAGCGCTTCCGCGACATGTACATGGACTCGTCCACCTACGGCGTCCCGGTGGACTCCGAGGAGGGCTACCGCACGTACGTCGAGTACGCCACGCGCATCTCCTACAGCGGCATCTTCGTGCACGCGGCACCGTGGTCGGAGTCGCAGCAGGGTTACTCGAACTCTTCGCACGGCTGCCTCAACGTCAGCACCGAAGACGGCAAGTGGTTCTTCGAGAACGCCCAGAAGGGCGACCCCGTCATCGTCGTCAACACCGACGGCGGCACCCTGAGCGGATCCGACGGACTCGGAGACTGGAACCGCTAGAGCGGCTTCGCCGCACGTGCATGGAACTTCGACCCCCACTACGACGTTCCGCTCACATAGGTTGGTCTGCGCGACGGTGAGCGTTGGGGCCCAGTTCACCATTCGTTAGCCGAGACTGAGCACAGTCCTCGCAGTGAGTGCAACAACCGAACGAGTGCTGCCCACGGCACGCAACAAGAGCGTTTTCTCGCGGCCGTGGACCGATTACGCACTGTTCCTGATTCTCGTGGGCCCCAACCTGGCCTTGCTGGCGGTGTTCACGTATCGGCCGCTGGTGGAGAACTTCCAGTTCTCGTTCTTCGACTGGAACCTGTCCTCACCCACGTCCACGTTCGTCGGCTTCGAGAACTACCGCGAGTGGGCCTCCCGCGACGACACCTGGCAGATCGTCGGCAACACCGTCGTGTTCACGGTCGCGGCCGTCGTCGGCTCGTTGGTGCTCGGTCTGGTGCTCGCGCTGCTGCTCGATCGAAAGCTGAGGGGCCGCAACTTCGTTCGCTCCGCCGTGTTCGCCCCGTACGTCATCTCCGGCGCAGCGATCGGCATCGCGTTCCAGTTCGTCTTCGACCCCAACTTCGGCTTGGTGCAGGACCTGATGCGACGCTTCGGCCTCGGCACCGTCCCGGATTTCTATCAGGACCCCAAGTGGGCGATGGTCATGATCACCGTGACGTACCTGTGGAAGAACCTGGGCTACACCTTCGTCATCTACCTCGCGGCTCTGCAGGGTGTGCGCAAGGAACTGATGGAAGCAGCCGAGATCGATCAGGCGAGCCGCTGGACCACGTTCCGCAAGGTGCTTCTACCGCAACTACGTCCGACGACGTTCTTCCTGTCGATCACGGTGCTGCTCAACTCCCTTCAGGTCTTCGACATCATCAACGTCATGACGCGCGGCGGTCCACTGGCCACTGGCACCACCACGATGGTCTATCAGGTCTACGAGGAGACGTTCCGCAACTTTCGGGCCGGCTACGGTGCCACCGTCGCGACGATTCTGTTCCTCGTGCTGTTGATCGTCACCCTCGTGCAGGTACGAATCATGGATCGGGACGATCAGCGATGACCTTGGTGAGCAAGCCCGATGCGGCAGTGCCGGAGAAGGTTTCACGCAGTCGCGACCCGCAGCGCAAGCGCCGAAGCGCGAACATCCTCGGTTACGCAGCCATGGTCGCCGTCCTGCTGATGATCGGGCTGCCGCTGTTCTGGATCCTGATCACCTCGTTCAAGGACCGCCCGGATATCTACGTGCAACCGGTCACCTGGTGGCCCAGCGTCTTTCATCCGCAGAACTACGACGAGGCGACGACGGAGGTGCCGTTCTTCACCTACCTGCGCAACTCCATCATCATCACCACGGCCGTGTCGTCCATCAAGTTCGTCCTCGGGGTACTGAGTGCCTACGGTCTGGTGTTCCTGCGGTTCCCGGGCAAGAACATCGTCTTTCTCGTCATCATCGCTGCACTGATGGTGCCCAATCAGATCACCGTCATCTCCAACTACTCGCTCATCTCCGAGTTGGGCTGGCGTAACTCGTTCCAGGGCATCATCATTCCGCTGGCCGGTGTTGCCTTCGGTACCTTCCTGATGCGCAACCACTTCCTGTCGTTGCCGCCGGAGATCATCGAGGCCGCGCGCATGGACGGTGCCGGGCCGGTGCGGCTGATGTTCCGCGTGATCCTGCCGTTGTCGGGTCCGACGATGGTGGCCTTCGCCATCATCACGATCGTCACCGAATGGAACGAATATCTCTGGCCGTTCCTGATGTCGGACGACTCGTCGGTCGCGCCGCTCCCGGTCGGCTTGACACTGCTGCAGAACAGCGAGGGCTACACCAACTGGGGAGCGGTGATGGCTGCGACGGTGCTGACCATTCTGCCGATCCTTCTCGTCTTCCTCGTCCTGCAGCGCCACATGATCAAAGGCCTCACCTCCGGTGCGGTCAAGGGCTGATCCACCTCACTATCAGGAGTCGAACACCATGGCACACATCATCAATCGGCGTGGCTTCCTCACGCTCACCGGTGCGGCTGCGGCCGCCGCAGCCCTCGCGGCATGCAGCGGCCCCGGATCGGGCTCGTCCGGCGGCGGCGGTGTCGAAGGCGATGCGAACACCATCAACTTCTGGTCGAACCACCCGGGCAAGTCCCAGGAGTTCGAGAAGGAGCTGATCTCGCGGTTCCAGGCTCAGAACCCGGGCCTGACGGTCAATCTCATCGACGGCGGCAAGAACTACGAGGAGGTGTCGCAGAAGTTCAACGCGGCACTCTCGGGCGACGATGTGCCCGACGTCGTCGTGCTTTCGGATGTCTGGTGGTTCAACTACGCACTCACCGGTGCGATCGAGCCCCTCGACAAGCACTTCTCCGCGGCCGGCGTCGACCAGTCCGATTACGTGGATTCGCTTCTTGCCGATTACAACTGGAACGGTAGCCACTGGGCGCTGCCGTATGCACGCTCGACGCCTCTGTTCTACTACAACAAGGCCGTGTGGCAGCAGGCGGGACTGCCCGATCGCGGACCGGCCACCTGGCAGGAATTCGACGAATGGGGCCCGCGCATCCAGGCCGTCGTCGGAAACGGCAAGCTCGCTCACGGTTGGGGCAACGCTGTCGACTACCTCGGGTGGACGTTCGAGGGGCCGATCTGGACATTCGGCGGATCGTACTCCGATCAGTTCGAGCTGAAGTTCGATGACCCCAATACCATTGCGGCAGGCAAGTTCCTGCAGGACATGATCCACACCAAGAAGTACGCCGCGGTGTCGAACGACATCGCAAACGACTTCGCCGCGGGCATCCTCGCCTCCACGATCGCCTCCACCGGCGACCTCTCCACGATCAAGGCCGGTGCCGCCTTCGAGTTCGGCACCGCGTTCCTGCCTGCCACCGAGGGCACACCGGGCTGCCCCACCGGTGGTGCCGGCCTGGCCGTCCCCGCGAAGATCTCGGACGAGCGAAAGGTGAACGCACTCAAGTTCATCGACTTCGTCACCAACGGTGCCAACACCGCCTACTTCTCGCAGAACACCGGGTACATGCCGGTCCGCAAGTCGGCGCAGCAGGACCCGTCGGAGATTGCATTCCTCGAGGCCAACCCCAACGCGAAGACGGCCGTCGACCAGTTGGCGCGCACCCGCTCCCAGGACGCTGCCCGGGTGTTCGTACCCGGCGGCGACAAGATCATCGGTAGCGGACTCGAGCAGATCGCACTGCAGAACGCCGATGTGGCAACAACATTCGCGTCCATCTCGGAGCAGCTGCAGCAGATCATCGACCGCCAGATCACCCCGAAGCTGCCGAAGTAATGGCGGCCGTTCACTACGCCGGCGTCTCGCACCGGTACCCGGGAGCCGATTCGCTCGCTGTGGACAGCCTGGAACTCGACATCGCGGACGGTGAATTCATTGTCCTGGTCGGGCCATCGGGCTGTGGAAAGTCGACGAGTCTGCGCATGCTCGCCGGCCTCGAATCCGTCGAGAGCGGTCACATCGACATCGGCGGAGTGGACGTCACCTCGTTGGCACCGCGGGCCAGGGACGTCGCGATGGTGTTCCAGAACTACGCGCTCTACCCCAACATGACCGTCGGGGACAACATGGGCTTCGCACTGCGCAACGCCGGAATGAGCAAGGCGGACACCGCAGCACGGGTGCTCGACGCGGCGAAGATGCTCGAGCTCGAGCCGCTGCTCGGTCGCAAACCCGGCAAGCTGTCAGGTGGTCAGCGTCAGCGTGTAGCTATGGGACGCGCCATCGTGCGTCAACCCAAGGTGTTCTGCATGGACGAGCCGCTGTCCAACCTCGACGCCAAGCTGCGAGTATCGACCAGAGCCCAGATCGCCGGCCTACAGCGACGATTGGGCACCACCACGGTGTACGTCACCCACGATCAGGTCGAGGCCATGACGATGGGTGACCGGGTCGCGGTACTGCTCGATGGCAAGTTGCAGCAGATCGCCGCTCCGCGGGAGCTGTACGACAACCCCGTCAACACGTTCGTCGCGGGGTTCATCGGGTCACCCGGCATGAACCTCGTCGACGCTCCTGTGCGCGACGGCGCCGCCGTACTCGGCGAACTGCGCATCCCGGTCCCGTCCTCGGCACGTGAGCGCGTGGTGGTCGGAATTCGTCCGGAATCGTGGGACCTGGTGGGCGACGGCACCGGTTTGCAGCTGACCGTCGAGCTGATCGAGGAACTGGGTGCGGAGTCGTTCGTCTACGCATCCGCACCCAGCCTCGACGGTGGGTGGACGACGCCGTCCGGGCGCATCTCGGTTCGGGTCGACCGCAAGCTGTCCATCGCACTGGCCGAAACCGTTCGGCTGGTGCCCAAGCTGGACGAGTTGTTCTTCTTCGACTCCGCTACCGGCCTGCGGTTGTCGTAGCGGGCTCACCGAGGTCGATCGGCAGGGTGGCCCATCCGTGCAGGACGCGGGTGTTGCGACGGGTTCCCTCGCCTGCGGAGCGCAGGTGGGGGAACCTGTCGAACAGCGCTTTGAGGCCTACTTCCGATTCGGCCTTGGCAAGTGCTGCGCCGAGGCAGTAGTGGCGTCCGCCCGAGAACGACAGGTGCTTGCCTGCGTTGGCGCGGGTGACGTCGAATCTGTTCGGATCCTCGAACACCAGCGGGTCTCGGTTGGCACCGGCGAGCACGAGGATCACCAGTGATCCTTCGCTGATCGGCACGCCCTCCACCACGACGTCGTGTTTGGCGGCCCGTGCGGTCAGCTGCACCGGAGATTCCATCCGCAGCATCTCGTCGATGGCAGTGGGCCAATGTGACGGATCCTGCTGCAGCACAGCGAGCTGATCGGGGTGATCGAGCAGCAACCGGATTCCGCTGCCGAGCAGGTTGACGGTCGTCTCGAATCCTGCCGCCAGCACCAATCCTGCGGTGGCCCTGAGCTCTTCGTCGTTGAGGCCGATGCCTTCGTCCTTCGCGGCGATCAGCTGGCTCATCAGATCGTCACCGGGAGTGCGGCGCAGCTCGGCGATGTGCTGGGAGAGCCAGGCGTCGAACCCGATCAGCCCGCGTTCGACCTGCTTGAACTGGTCCCAGGACAAGCCGATGTCGAGGCTCGGTGCGGCCATCTCACCGAATTCGAGTACCCGTTGGTTGTCTTCCTCCGGAACGCCGAGGATCCGCCCGATCACCGCGACCGGCAGACGGGCGCAGTAGCGATCGACGATGTCGACCACCGGAGAACCGTCGGACAGCTCGTCGAGCAACGCGTCGGCGGTCTCCTGCACCTGATCGCGCATCTGCGCGACGGCCCGAGCGGTGAACACCGAGGACACCAGTTTGCGGTACCGGGTGTGATCGGGCGGTTCGACCGAGAGGAGAGACGGCGGCAGAATCGGGTGCAGGGCACCGGATCTGGTGTGTCGCTCGATCCACTGCAGCGGTGCGGGCAAGGTGCCGCCCAGTCGGGTGACTCGAAAGTCGTCGGAGCGCAGCAGGTCGAAGGCCACCCGATGGTGCACGGTGATGTTCGAGATGCGGGTCTTCACCAGCGGAGCCGTGCCGCGCAGCTTTTCGTACACCGGCGTGGGATTCGCCCGCGTCGCAGGATCGGCCACCAGCATGGCCTGCGGATCGCCCGCTGCCGCTGCTCGTCTGGCCGCGAAGCGAATGACCCCGTGCGCTGCAAGCCATCGTACGAATTCCCTCATCCGAACACCCTCCCCTTGTCCTACCCGGTACTACCAGATCTTGACGCGCTCATCCGGCTCCAAGTACAACGCATCTCCGGGCTGTACGTCGAATGCTTGGTGAAAACTGTCCAGATTGCGGACGACGCCGTTGCAGCGGAACTCCGGCGGCGAGTGCGGATCGACGGCGAGACGACGGATCGCCTCGGCGTCTCGTGCCTTGGTGCGCCATACCTGCGACCAGCCGAAGAACACGCGCTGCAACCCGGTCAGGCCGTCGAGCACCGGCGCTTCCTTGCCCTCGAGCGAGATCTCGTAGGCCGCGACCGCGATGGACAAGCCACCCAGATCGCCGATGTTCTCACCGATGGTGAATTCGCCGTTGACCTTGTGCCCTGGCAGCGCCGCGGGTTCGAACTCGTTGTACTGCTCGATCAGGGCCGTCGTGCGCTTGCCGAACTCGGTGCGGTCGCTGTCGGTCCACCAATCGACCATGTTGCCGTCGCCGTCGTACTTGGCACCCTGGTCGTCGAATCCGTGGCCGATCTCGTGGCCGATCACCGCTCCGATGCCGCCGTAGTTGGCCGCGTCGTCTGCCTCCGGGTCGAAGAACGGTGGTTGCAGAATGGCTGCAGGAAAGACGATTTCGTTCATGCCGGGGTTGTAGTAGGCATTGACGGTCTGCGGCGTCATGAACCACTCGTCGCGGTCGACCGGACCGCCGAGCTTGTCGAGATCACGCTGGTGGTCGGCGGTGTAGCCGCGGCGGTAGTTACCGAGTAGGTCGTCGGCGCTGATCTCCACGCCCGAGTAGTCGCGCCAGCGATCGGGGTAGCCGATCTTGGGGGTGAACTTGTCCAGCTTGTCCAGCGCCTTCTCACGCGTCTCCGGACTCATCCATTCGAGCTCGGAGATGTTGCGGCGATACGCCTCGGTGAGGTTCTCGACCAACACCTGCATCCGCGCCTTGGAGTCGGCGGGGAAATGGCGTTCGACGTACAGCTTGCCGACGGCCTCGCCGAGAACGTCCTGCACCAGGGAGACTCCACGCTTCCAGCGCTCCCGGTTCTCCTCGGTTCCGGTCAACGTCGTTCCGTAGAACGCGAAGTTCTCGTCGACGATCTCGCTCGTCAGGAAGGGCGCGCGGGAATGTACGACGCGCCAGGCGAGCCACGCCTTCCAGGCTTCGATGTCCTCGGAGGCCCACAGTGCAACGAAGGTGCTGAGGAACGACGGCTGCCGCACGACGATCTCGGCAAACTGTTCGGTGGTGGCTCCGAGACCGGAAATCCATGCAGCCCAATTGAATCCGGGCTCGTTCTTGACGAGGGTATCGAATTGGACAAGGTTGTAGCTCTTCTCGGCGTCACGCCTGGCGACGACATCCCAATGGCCTGCCGCGATTTTCTTCTCGAGGTCGAACACCGTCTGCGCGTCGTACTCGATACCGCTGAGCGCGAACATCTTCGAGATGTGTTCGACGTAGCTCGCACGAATCTCTGCGTATTCGTCCTGGCGGTAGTACGACTCGTCGGGCAGACCGATACCGGACTGGCTGAAATGCACGAGGTAGCGATCGGACTGCTTGGCGTCGGTGTCCACGTACTGGCCGATGCCACCGCCCACGCCGGTGCGCTGCAGTGAGCCGAGAACCTCGGCGAGGGTGACGAGGTCCGCCGCGTCGGCGATGGCGGTGAGCTCGTCGGCGATCGGGGTGACGCCGAGCTGCTCGGCGCGGTCGGCATCCATGAAGCTCGAGAACAGGTCGCCGATCTTCTGCGCGTCGCTGCCGGCGGGGGGATTCGAGGAGGCGGACTCTTCGATGATCGTCTGCACGTCCACTTCGGCGCGGTCGTACAACGTCCGGAAGGCTCCGTCGACGGCGCGGTCGGCCGGGATGGCGTAATCCTCGAGCCATTTGCCGTTGACGTGCACGAAGAGGTCGTCCTGCGCGCGTGTGTTCTCGTCCTGGTAGCTGAGATCGATGCCCGAGTTCACTACTGAAGTCATGCGTCCATCTTTACACTCTTGCGCTTGATTGAACGGGTGTTTAATGTGCTGTACATGCGTACAGCAACCGAGGATCTCACGACCAGGGCACGGATCCGCGATACCGCGATCGACGTCTTCGGCGCACAGGGCTTCACCGCCGGGTTGCGGTCGATCGCCACGGCGGCAGGCGTCTCACCTGGGCTCGTCAACCACCATTTCGGATCCAAGGAGGGTCTGCGAACGGCCTGTGACGAGCACGTTCTGCGGGTGATCCGGGAATCGAAGACTGCGTCGGCCGGCCCCGCCGGGATGATGGAGCAGCTCGCTCGCATCGACGAGTACGCGCCGCTCGTCGCGTACATCGTGCGCAGCTTCTCGGCGGGCGGCGCACTGGCGCGAGAGTTGTTCGAGCACATGGTCGACGACGCCGTCCGCTACATCGACGACGGTGTCCGCGACGGCCGATTCACGCCCAGCCGAGACCCCGCGGCACGCGCCCGATTCATGACCAGACAGAACGTGGGCGGCCTACTGCTGTACGTGCAGATGGCCGGCCCCGACGTCGACTTCCGTGAGGCTCTGACCGCGCTCGGTGACGAGGTCATGCTCCCGGCTCTCGAGCTCTACACCAACGGACTGTTCACCGATTCACAAGCTTTGGACGCCTACCTGGAGGCCAAGAAATGACCGAGGCAATCGAAGTCGACGGATTGGTGAAGACGTTCGGTTCGGTCCGGGCGCTCGACGGACTCGACCTACGCGTCGAAACCGGGGAGGTGCACGGCTTCCTCGGTCCCAACGGAGCAGGAAAATCCACGACGATTCGCGTGCTGCTCGGGCTCGTCCGGGCGACGTCCGGCACCGTGCGACTGCTCGGCGCGGACCCGTGGGCCGACACCGTGGCGTTGCACCGACGTCTGGCCTACGTCCCGGGCGATGTGACGCTGTGGCCGTCGTTGACCGGCGGTGAGGTGATCGATCTTCTGGGCCGAATGCGCGGCGGCATCGACGCCACGCGCCGCGCCGAACTGCTCGAACGATTCGCTCTCGACCCCGGCAAGCGCAGCCGAACGTACTCCAAGGGCAATCGGCAGAAGGTTGCATTGATCTCGGCTCTGGCATCGAACGTCGAGCTGTTGATTCTCGACGAACCCACATCAGGACTCGATCCGCTGATGGAACAGCACTTTGCCGACTGTGTGAAAGATGCTGCCCGACGCGGAGTCACGGTGCTGCTGTCGTCGCACATCCTGTCCGAGGTCGATGCGCTGTGTAGCTCGGTGACCATCGTCAAGGACGGTCGAACGGTGGATACCGGCACGCTGGCATCGATGCGGCACCTCACCCGCACGACGGTGACCGCCACCGTCGATCGAGTACCGGACGACCTCGCAACACTCGCCGGAGTCACTGCGGTCGACGTGGACAGATCCACCGTCACCTGCACCGTGGAGAACGAGGCCCTGGCTGCGGTGATGCACGTTCTGGCCGATGCGGGAGTGCAGAGCCTGGTCAGCTCCGCTCCGACTCTCGAGGAGCTGTTCATGAGGTACTACGCATGAGCGGCCTGAGCGGGACGGGGGCACTGCTGCGGTTGTACCTGCGCCGCGATCGCCTGGTGGCGCCGATATGGGTCGTTCTGCTCGGAGCACTCCCGCTGCTGTACGCGGTGAGCTTCGAGGGGCTGTATCCGACGGCGGCAGACCGTCAATCGTTCTATCTCGGCACCGAGGCAGTGCCGGCACAAGCGGCGCTCGTCGGACCGATCTTCGGCAGCGACCTCGGTGCCCTGGTGGCGTGGCGCGCAGGCCTGATGCTCACCCTTGTTCCCCTGGCGGCGATCCTCACCGTCGTTCGGCACACCCGCGGTGAAGAGGATGCGGGGCGCACCGAGCTGATCGGGTCGACTGCAGTGGGCAGATACGCAGGGCTGACAGCGGCCGTGCTGCTCGCCGGCGGCGGCGTTGTGGCGACGGGAATGTTGGCGTTCATCTCGCTGTGGGCATTCGGTCTGCCGGTGACCGGGAGCCTCGCGTTCGGTGCCTCGATCGTCGTCGTCGGTGCGGTGTTCGTCGGCTGTGCGGCGCTGGCGGCGCAGGTGGCGTCCGGGGCGCGCGTGGCTCGCGGTTACGCCCTCGGCGTGTTGGCCGCAGCGTTCGTTCTCAGAGCGATCGGCGACATCGGCTCGGGAACCCTGTCGTGGTTCTCGCCGATCGGTTGGTCGGCGCAGGTGCGGCCGTTCGCCGACGAGAGGTGGTGGCCGCTGCTGCTGTCGCTGGCGGCTGCAGCAGCGTTCTGTGCCGCGGCATTCGTGGCAGCCAGTCGGCGCGATCTCGGCAGTGGTTTGCGGGCCGAGCGCCGCGGCCGGGTGGCTGCCGTTCCTTCACTGTCCGGTCCCGTCGCCCTCGCCTGGCGACTCTCTCGCGGAACCGTCGTAGTCTGGACCGTTGGGCTCGCCCTGTTCGGCATCGTCATCGGATCGTCCACGGACGGGATCGGTGACCAGCTCGGCAGCAGCACTGCCATCAGCGACGCGCTCGGAAAATTCGGCGGCACCACACTCGAACAATCGTTCATTGCCGCAGTGCTGAGCATCGTCGGCATCATGGTGGCGGCCTACTCGGTGTCGGCCCTGCTGCGGCTCCACAGTGAGGAAGAGGCGGGCCTGGCCGAGATCGTGCTGGCCACCGGTACCTCGCGCCTTCGGTGGCCGGCAGGGCATCTGCTCCTCGCCGTTCTGGGACCGGCGTGGCTGCTGCTGGTCGTCGGTCTCACCGTCGGGCTGACGTACGGGTCGGCCACCGGCGATATCGCGGGCGAACTGCCGTCCGTTCTCGGCGGCGCACTGGGTCAGCTTCCGGCCGTGTGGGTAATTACGGCCATCGGCGTGGCGTTGTTCGGTGCGGTCCCTCGATTCGCGACTCTCCTATGGGCCGTCCTGGGCGGCTTCGTCGCGCTCGGCCAGATCGGGTCGGTGGTCGGCTTGCCGCAACCGTGGCTCGATCTGTCGCCCTTCACCCACGTGCCGCGATTGCCGGGAGGGGCCTTCTCGCTCGAGCCCTTCGGATGGCTCCTCGTGGTCGCCATCGTCGTCGGTGCCGTGGGGTCGGGAGCATTCCGCCGAAGAGACATCCGAGGGTGACGACGGTCGAATAGCATCGAGGGTGGCCGATATGTCCGGCCCGGCCCGGCGGTGAAGCGTCCGGTCCGGTGGATTCAGGGCCGGAACGCGCTGGAGGTTAGGTGCAATCGACATTCCTGCGCACATGGTGGAACCAGCCGCACAGCTACGAGTCGGTGGTGAGCTACCTCGATCTGCACGGTGCGCTCGTACCGTATCGACTCGCCGCATCACTGAGTACGTTCTCCTACGGACTCGGTGCAGCCGCACTGTTGCTGCTCACCGATTCTCCGCCGACCTCTGCGATCGGTAGGTCGATCTTCGTGGTTGCGATCGTGTCGACGCTGTTGGTCGGTGTCGCCTGGCTGAAGGCTCCGTGGCCGTCGAAGCGCGTGTCCCTGATGTTCGCCGGGTACTCGGACATCGGAGTGACGCTGGTCCTGTTGTCCTACGGATCGCCTCAGTCTGTCTTCTTGGCTCTCGCGATGCTCGCCGCCAACAGCGTCTACGTCCAGCTCTTCCACAGTCCGAGAGTCATGGCGCTGCATCTCCTGTGGGCCGGATCGGCCGTGACGCTCTTCTTCGTGCTGATCCTGCTGTCACCCGACACCGATCATGGATTGGCCGTCGCACAACTCGTGGTGCTGATACCCATTACGTTCATGGGCCCGACGTTCTTCCAGTACCTGCTGCTCAAGCTTCAGGTACAAGCCCAGGCGGCCAACTTCGACCCACTCACCCAGGTGCGCAATCGTCGAGGCCTCGACGAGGCACTACCGGTCTACTTCCTCGGTGCAGACAACGTTGCAGTGATGGTCGTGGACGTGGATCGATTCAAGTCGATCAACGACCGATTCGGCCATCATCAGGGCGACACGGCCCTGCAGCTCGTCGCGCGTCGGTTGACGAAGGACGGTGTGTTGGTCGCCAGGGTGGGCGGTGAGGAGTTCGCGGTGGTGACCAAGCTGGCCGAGAACGAGGCCAGAGCGTTGGCCGAGGAATATCGACATGCAGCGCACTCGGCGGGGGACTCCGCGCCGCTGACGGTGAGCATAGGTGTCGCGCACTGCACGTACCCGAGTTCCGAAGGCTCCGGTATCGGTGCGGACGTCGTCGCGCTCACCACGCGATTGTTACGACGAGCAGACGCGGCGATGTACGAGGCAAAGCAGCAGGGCGGCAATCAAGTGGTGGTGGCGGACCTGTCGGCCCGAGGTGATCTGACTACCTGAGGCGACCGGACTGGCTGAGGCACCGATACGCGAGTGCCTCAGCCCAGAATCAGTTCGGTGTCGAGTCGTCGTACTGGTTCTCGACGTTCTGCTGGAATTCGTCGGCACATTGCTGTTGCGCAGCAGTATCGCTGCCTGCGTTGCTGATGCAGTCGGTGAAGTCCTGTCCACCGACGGCGTTGAACAAACCGATGCCGACGACGACCAGAATGATCGACAATGCTGCAGCCACGACACCCAGGATGATCGCGATGAGGGACACGGTCCCGTTGGTGGCGACGCGCTTCTTGTACCTGGACCGCCCGACGAACCCGAGAACGATGGCGATCAGGCCGAGGACAACACCGCCGACGATGGTCCAGGAGAACAACACACCCAGAATCGCGAGAACCAGAGCCACTGTTCCGATCGTGTTCTTCGGTGCTGTCGGCTGGTCCTGGTACCCGCCTTGTTGCGGATACCCGCCTTGCTGGGGGTATTCGCCGGGTGAAGGGTAGTTTCCGGGAGGGGGATAGTCACCCGGAGGCGGATTCTGGTTCGACACGTTGAGTACCTCCGAAGTCGGCGATCGCGAACGCTGGGAGTGTATGCGGGTGTCTGCCCTGCGCACACGCCCCACGTGTTCCCGTGATCAACTTGTCATCGAACGTTTATGTCAGCCGCCGAGACGCGAATGCATCTCCCAGATCAGCACCTCGGCCGGCTCGGTAGCGGTAATACGTTGTCCGCCAGTCGAACTCATGCGGACGGCATCGCCCTCGTACAGTTCACCGACGCCCTCCATCGAGACGGTGCCGCGGGCGACGAAGACATGGACGAAAGGCGCGTCGGGCACCGTTACCGATTTCTCGGGCAACAACCTGGCTGCGTGCAGCGCCGCCGACTTCTGTGAGATGCCGATCGCGGCCTCCCCACGGTGCTTCTCCATGCCCGACGCCACGGTGACCAGCCCGCCGCGCAGCAACTCGTCGCCGATTTCGAGTTGTTCGTATCCGGGCGTGGTGCCAGGACTGTCCGGCAACACCCACATCTGCACGAAGCGAACGGGTTCGGTGTGCCGATTGCCGTCGATGTTCCAGGAGTCGTTCTTCTCCGAGTGCATGATGCCTTTGCCCGCGCTCATCCGTTGCGCGAGTCCGGGATAGATGATTCCGGAATGGCCTATGGAGTCCTGGTGCACCAGCGAACCCTGCACCACCCAGGTGACGATCTCCATGTCGCGATGCGGGTGCGTCTCGAAACCCTGACCGGCAGTGACGATGTCGTCGTTGTTGACCAGCAGCAGTCCGTGATGGGTGTTGTCGGGGTCGTAGTGCTGGCCGAAGGAGAACGAATGTTTCGAGTCCAGCCAGGACACACGGGTTTTCAGTCGATCACCTGCGCGGTGCACATCGATGTGGGCGGTCAGTGAAGCGGACATGTGACCACTGTACGAGCATGTCGGTGCACCGGCGTACGACCTGCATAACGTTCGGGTGTCGTTGCCGTCGGTGTGTGAGCGGCGCCGGGAGTGGGTAGGTTTCGCTTCGTACGGTCACAGCTCCGCAAACTCCCACGAAGGCGGCGAGAGATTCTCATGGTCGGTTCCAGCTCGAGTGCTTCACGCACGGTCGAACCTCAGCTCACGGAGGCGCTGGCGACATGGCTACCGGCGCAACGGTGGTTCGGTGCGAAGGGGTCGACCGTGGATTCCGTGCAGATCCTCGAACGCGAAGTTCTTCGCGACGAACCGCATTTCGCGGCCGAGCACCTGCTGGTGGAGGTGCGAATGACACAGGACGGCGCGGTGGTGACGCAGACGTATCAGGTGCCGCTGGGCTTCCGCACCGAGCTGACCGACGAGCTCCGGCCGTGGGTGCTTCCGGTGGTGGGCGAGGTGGCCGTGTTCGACGGTTTGCGAGACCCTGAGATCATCGGCCTGTACGGCGACGCCTTCGCTTCCGGAAATTCCACGGGCAGCATCGAATTCAAGATCGTCGACGGTTCGAGTGTGCCGAGCGGTCTGCCGGGTCGGGTTCTGGGGGCCGAGCAGTCCAACACCTCGGTGATTCTCGGTGATCTGCTGTTGCTCAAACTGTTTCGACAGGTTCCGCCGGGCGTGAGCCCCGATGTCGAACTGCATCGCGCCCTGGCGGAGGCGGGCAGTGCCAACGTCGCACCGCTGCGGGGCTGGCTGGAAGCCGTCGTCGACGGTGAGCCGACCACTCTTGGCATGATTCAGGACTTCGCTGCGAACTCCACCGAAGGCTGGACCGCAGCGCTGGCAAGTGTTCGCGAGGTGTTCGATTCCCCCGATACGCCGATCGAAGAACTGCCCGGCGATTTCGCTCGGGACGCGCACCGCATCGGAGCAGCCGTCGCGCAGGTGCACCACGACCTGGCCTCGGTGCTGGGTACCGTCGAACGCTCGGTCGAATCGACCGCTGTCGAGGAAATTCTGGCTCGTATCTCGGGTGTGGCGCGGGTGGTGCCGGAGATCGCCCAGTACATCCCGGCGGCGGCGGCCCTCATCTCGCGGGCAGAGGCGTCGAACAGCACCACCGTGCAGCGCATCCATGGTGATCTGCATCTGGGGCAGGTGTTGGGGACTCCCGAGCGGTGGCTGCTCATCGACTTCGAGGGCGAGCCCGCCAAGACCTTGGCCGAGCGTAGACAGATGGACAGTTCCCTGCGGGACGTCGCGGGAATGCTTCGCTCGTTCGACTACGCAGCGAACCATCTGCTGGTCGATCAGCCCGAGCACCCGTCGACGCGAGAGCGAGCCGACCAGTGGGCTGCGCGGAGCATCGCCTCGTTCTTCGACGGCTACGCCTCGGTGGCCGGGCACGATCCGCGCGACGAGGCCGACCTGCTGCGCGCATACGAACTCGACAAGGCCGTCTACGAGGTTCTGTACGAGGCGCGCAACCGGCCGACCTGGTTGTCGTTGCCGATGCGTGCTGTGGAGCGGTTGGTGAGCTGATCGGTGAGCTGGGGGTGCACGTCGACGGGCCTGTCTACGACAAGTACCGTATTGCCTGACACGGGAGGCAGGACATGAACGGTATTTTGGCAATCTTCGGCATCGCGGTGGTCGTCATCACCATCCTCGTTGTGGTGGTGCTCGTTGCGGTGTTGTTCGTCGCGTCGATCAAGCCCAACAGTCTCAACATCGACCTGGACCGCAAGAAGCGCGCTCGGGAAGAAAGTTCCTCCAAAGCCTGAGACGTCCGTCACGTCCGAGACCGATGTGCCCATGTTCGGAGTTGTATCGAAGCGAAGCGCCGATCGACGCTTCCGGTTCTACAACTGGAGATCACGTGAGCACCTCGCTGAAAGCCTCGGCTACGGCCGGGCCGTCGGGCTGTGCGCCCCGTATCAAGTCGAGGATGCTCGGAGAGTCGGTTCTCGCTCAGTTCACTCGGTTCGTGATCGTCGGGGTATCGAGCAACGGTGTGTACGCCCTGTTGTTCGTCGCCCTGGCATCCCTGGGATCGTTCACAGCCAATCTCGCGGGTGTTGCTGCCAGCACTGTCCTGGCCAACGAGTTGCACCGCCGTCACACCTTCCACGCGGCCGGCCGGGTCGGCTGGTTCCAGACGCAGTGGGAAGCCGGCGGGCTCGCTCTGATCGGTCTCGGTCTGAGTACCGCCGCACTGGCCGCGATGCACATCCTCCTTCCTGGTGCAGCGGCCTACGCCCAGGTTGTGGTGGTGATCGCTGTCAGCGGTCTCTTCGGGGCCGCCCGTTTCCTCGCCCTTCGCGGGTGGGTGTTCCGAGCACCGAACTTCTCCGGCCTCGAACCTGTCCAGCAATGACCTGTGAGGTCGCACCACTCGGTGTCGGCGTCGGTTGCTACCTCTAACAGAATCTCGGCGAGGCTCCACACCCGTCGCACTCTTGGCTCTAGGCTCGTGAGCTGACGTCGATGCGAGGAGACATGCCAATGGCGAGGGATCTGACACAGCTCGAGCTTCTGCAGGAGCTGGTACCCACTGCCGAAGACAACGTGAACCGTCACATCACGATGGCGCGCGAATGGCA
>NZ_NOXY01000022.1:0-45206 GCF_002258735.1 Rhodococcus sp. WWJCD1 | reverse complement strand
CTCCACAATCGGGATGCTCAGCCCCGCCAACTACGAACAGTCACTGATCGCGCCTGTCATGGCCGCGTAACCACTGTCCACTTTCCGGGGGGAACCTCAGGTGTCATCGTGCTGCTGCACGACTCGCTTCACCTCGGCCCGAAGGTCGGACCGTGTAAAGGTGTCGTGATACGCCAACCCGATGTCGAATCCCAAAGTCGCCCGCAGGCTCGACCTGTAGTCCGCAGGCAAGGCCGCCCAAGTGCAACCAACGCTCCAAGCCGCGTTCTGATTTATGACAGTATTCGCCGGTATCGTGTCCGACGCCCGGTATCGTTGGTTGACAACTTCCTCGGCGGGCGGGGACACCGACTTTAGGTGGTCGATCATCTGTTCAATCTCTTTGCCGCGAGGTGGGAGTCGGTTCTCTCCGCCGAAATTGAACCACACCGACACCATGGAACCTCGATGCTGACGGAGGCGTGGCTGTAAGCGTCCACTGTGGCGAAACAGGTGTTCCCGAAGCTGCTCGAAATGTTTCCAACGCCCGACCGCATTGGGATAGTTCGCCTTCGACGGGAGCATCAACTGAGCGGTTTCCACAGCGAATTCATGCCCGCCAATGGTTACTACGCAATCCGGTGGCTCGTTCCTAAGTGGCCCGGGACTGATTCGCTCTAAATTCGGGACCGATAGGTGATCGCGCACAAGAGCCGCGACGTCCTCGATTTCCTGTTCGGATTTGTTTCGACGTGCCGACCGCGCTCGAGGTAGCTCCATTGCAACCATTATTACCGGCTCCTCGGTGGAGGCTACAACACCCACCGCCCCGACCAGGTCGGTCAATCCTGGCGTCGACTGCCGTATGACCGTTCCTGTTAACCGCGTGCGTTGCTCGATCCGTATTGGAAATGCCGTGAACGAGTCCCCGTTGGTCATACGGAGAACATAAAGCACTCAAGCCGCTCAGTTCGTCTGTCCAGCGCGCCCCTTGGCGTTGTCCACTCACGCGGCGTGGAACAGGATCGTTCCTGCGTCACGCCTCGGGTGACATCCCAGTTTGGCCCATGTGTAAGTCCACTGAAGCAAGCCGAACTGGTGACGGCGCTCATCGAAATTCCCCACTGACGCTCACTGAAATTCCCACCCGTGTGACGCCGCCAACGAGGGCGGGTCTCCCGGAGGCAGATGGTCTCTAATCACGCACCAGCACCCCAGAGGAGACCCGCGATCTCATGCTCGCCGGGAAGAGGACATAGAGATATCCGCACTGCACGAACAAAGCACGTCGATTTCGAGACCGTCGAAAGATGCCTTCGAGAGGTCAGCGGAGGACGCGTTTGGTCTCCGCGGTGAAGGTAGGCGAAGCGGGGCGCAAGGGGGTCCCGCTTCGATGCTCAGCGGCTCGAGGATTCCCGGATCCGAAGAGTGGTGGGTACCGTGATCGACGCGGACGGGGAATCGGAGATGAGAAGATCGATCGCCGAAGCCACCTGCTCACTTGCGTGCAAGTCGAGCGCAGTGATCGGTGGGCGCGAATGCTGGGCCTTGAAGCCGTCGACATCTTGAGCGACGAGCAAATCTGCCGGCACACGCAGGCCTAGCTGGGAAGCGGCGTCGAGGATGCCGATGCCGAAGTCCTCGAACAGACCGACGATGGCGTCCGGGACCTCGTCACTTGTGAGGAGGTCGTAAGTAGCAGCTCGAGCGGCACCGACAATCCCAGCGCGCGTGTCTTGTTCGGCCAAAGCGACTGTTCGAAGCTTGAGTGCGCATCTGTTCACGCTTGCCCACTCGCGCGCCGCCTCAGTCGCAACAACCTCGTTGTGCCATCCGCTATCGGTAGATAGAACAGCGATCCGCTGAGCTCCCATGGCTCGTAGATGTGACAAGAGTTTCTCGATACCGTGGGCCGTATCCGGGGTCACGGTGAGCACGTCTGGATGGCCTGGGTCGAGGCCCATCGTGACGTACGGGATCGCCGACTGTCGGAGCATCTCGGTGCGCAAGTCGCCCCTCGTGGGCTCGAGCACCACTACCCCGCGCAGGCCGAATTTCGACAAGTTCATCGTCTCGACGAACGGCGGCAGGAGCGTGAGAGCTCCGCCATGCTCGAAGGCGGCCTGACTCGCCGTCAGGGCAACCTGCGAATACCAATCCGTGCTCATCAACTCGCCGATGGGCAAGCGGGCGATCGACGGAAATGTCAGCCCGACCACATCCGAACCACCGGCTACAAGGTGACGAGCTGCCCGGGACGGCACGTACTGCAGCTGCGCGGCCACCTGCTGAACATGGCTACGGGTCTGTGCATCGACCCGCCCTTTACCGTTCAACGCATGCGAGACCGTCGTGACAGAGACTCCCGCTGCTCTCGCAACGTCAGTGATCTTCGCTCGACCGCCGCCCGCCATGCACGTGACACTATCGCACCGCTTGACAAACGCAAAAACGATTTGGCACACTCCTCGGCAATCGCCAAAACGATTTGGCGACGCTTGGAATGACTTCCCAACGGCGCGAAGACCTCCGAGTCACGATTGCTTCTGGAGGAGCACCCATGGCCGCGATCGAGCACAACGCAGAGATTCCCGCGCAGCCCTCTCGCCGAAAAACCCTCGGCACCCCGCACTTGCTCTTCTTCGTCGTGGCAGCTGCGGCTCCCGTGGGGTTCGTGCTCAGTGCCGTTCCCCTGGCCATCGGACGCGGGGGCATCGGCACGGTGGGCGCCTTCATCGTCACCGCTGTCGTCCTGTTGCTCTTCGCCGTCGGTTTTGTCGCCATGGCCCAACGGGTCCAACGGGTCGGCGGACTGTACGAATTCGTGGTCGAAGGCATCGGCCGGGTCCCCGGGGTGGGAGCCGCGTACGTCGCAGTGGCGACCTACGCCCTTGCAGCGATCGGTGCCACTGGTGCGTTCGCCGTGTTCGCGGACATCGCGAGTCAAGATCTGCTGGGCTTCGAGGTGCCCTGGATCGTATGGGCGCTCGGAGTTGCAGCATTGATGGGTGTGTTCGGCATCCTGAGGATCGAAGCCAACGCCAAGATCCTCGGGGCCATTATTGTCGTCGAGATCGCCATGCTCCTCGTAGTGGCCTGCGTCATTGTGTGGCAAGGAGGGGCAGAGGGCCCCTCGATCGCACCCTGGCAACCGAAGGAAGTCTTCGGAGGGCACAGCGGTGCAATGTTCGCAGTTACTTTCGCTGCCTTCGCAGGCTTCGAGGCGACTGCAATCTATTCCAATGAAGTGAAGAACAAACGTTCCATCGCACGTGCAACATACCTCGTGATAGTGGCGCTGGCGGCCTTGTATTCCTTCGTTACTTGGGCATTGATCACCGCGTACGGAAATATCGGTGCAGTCTCGGCTGCCGCCACAGATCCGACAACCATGTTCTTCACAGCGACTCAGACATATGTGGGCACCTGGGCAGTCAAAGTATTCGAGGTCTTGATAGTTGCGAGCTGGTTCGCTTCCATCCTCGCGTTCCACAACGCCACCGCGCGGTACCTGGCGACCATGGGGTCGAACGGCATGGCCCCGAAGTGGCTCAACACAACTCGCCAGAAGTCGGGAACGCCGTGGAAAGCAAGCGTGTCGCATACCGCACTGACTTTCGTCGTCATCGCCGCTTTCGCATTCTTCAACGGGGATCCCTACCTCGATCTGTACATCCTTGGAAGTACCCCCGCCATCATCGGCATTCCTCTCCTCGAACTTCTGGCCGGCATCGCAATCATCTGCTATTTCTACCGTCGGACCCCATCCCGAACCAGAACCGTCGTCCTCGTCACCTCAGGACTGGCCGCCGCTTGCCTGGCAGCAGTCATCGCGGCAATCATCGCAAATATCGAACTGTTCACCGCACGCACCGGCGCTGCCAACGTGATTGTTTCGGCCCTGATGTTCCTTCTCTTCCTCGGCGGGATGGCGTGGGCACTCCTCCGCCGCGATCACACAACCCCGCACAGTGCGGACCCCAGATCATCGCCAGATCAGCACAACCAGGAGTCTTCATGACCTACAACTCATTCGATCGCGGACGACATCCAGTAGGCGTACGCACGGACTCGTGGTTCGACGACGAGCGCAACCGCGAGCTACCCGTCGAAATCTGGTACCCGGCCACAGACGAAGTCCGCGGTCACGACCTAGATCCTCAACGACAGGATTCGTTCACCCCAGGCTGGGTCACAGAGAACGACACGGACGTCGAGCTCTCGAAACAAGCAGCGATACGCAACGCACCCGCACTACCAGGACCCCACCGTTTGATTCTGCTGATCCACGGTTGGGCCGGCTTCCGGCGCGAGTCGACGTTCATCGGAACCCACCTGGCCAGTCACGGATACATCGTTGTCTCTCCGGATGTTGTTCTGAGCACGTACACCGACGTCGACGCATTCTTGTCGGCCCAGACGCAGCCCACCGACCCGCGCGCGCTCCACGATCACCTGACAGCAATCGCAGATGCTCGGAAGGGCGACATCACCTTCCTCGTCGACCGAGCCGAAGCATCCCTCGATGTCGACGTCAGCGCGGTCGGTATCACCGGCGCAAGCTTCGGAGGCTGGAGTTCACTCCAAGCACCGGCGAGCGACGCCCGGATCGCAGCCATCGTCCCCATGTGCCCCGCCGGCGGGCGCTCCCCCGTCGTCCCGAACGAATCCAACCTGTTCAGGGCACTCCTGGACCTGGACTGGAAGCAACCGGCTGCAACACTCCTCCTCGCCGCCGATCGCGATGCGCTCCTGCCGCTCGACGGTCAACTGGAACTTCTCCGTCGTGTCCCTACCCAAGATCGCCAAATGGTGGTGCTGCAATCCGCCGATCACAACCACTTCGTCGACGACATCGACACCGGCCAGGAGTGGCTGCGCGAATTCGCACACCGAATTGCCGCATTCTTCCCACAACGCGAATGCGGCAACTGGCCACTCGTCGCCGCATCGGTCGTACCAGCGGACGAAATTGTCCCAGGTGCCAAAGCGCATCAGGCGTGGCGAGGTCTCATCACGGCACACATGGACGCCCACCTGAGATCGAACATCGAAGCACGAGAGTTGTTGCACGGCAACATCAGCGAGGCGCTTGCCCACCGCGACATCGGAGCTTTCGTCATCGATCCCCGGCCGGCTACGGCGTGAACTACGTACCAAGCGCTCCGAAAGGACGAGGCATGCCCCATAACGGTAAGCACCACAATGCGAAGGCCAACGTCGAGGATCTCGGAGCGCACACTGGACCCTGCGCTGCACTGCCGAAGATCGGCCCGACACTGTATGCGCGGGTGATCCAGTGACCGAGAAAGAACGTATCGGCTCGATCGTCGACGAAGCTTACGAACTGATCGGATTCGAGCCAGGAGAGCAGCCTCAATGGCAGGACTTCTGCCGGTTGTTCGTCCCATCTGCAACCCTTGCGCTGCGCGTGTTTCCACAGGATGACGCAATTACGGTCATGAGCCTCGAGGAATACAGTCGAGCGCAAATGCAACACAACCTCAGCGACCACGGCTACACAGAGACACCGACCACCCGAACCGTTGACGTATTCGGCTCCGTCGCGGTAGTACATCAGAATTTTACGATGAATTTCATCCACCAAGAGCCATCAAATGCAATCGACGTATTTCTTTTGGCACGAGATGCTGCCGCCTGGCGAATCGTCTCAGTAGTGAGTGACAACACGTAACAGCCCCGGTGTCCGGCACATGAAGCGCGCCCCGAATGACGCGCAGCGTTTCGGAGACGATTTTCCCAATCCAGGAATCGGTGCGGAACAGATCGCCGGCCGATGGAACCTCTCGCGCACTTGGACCATGTCAAGGCTCTGATGGACCAAGACCCCTTCCTGCGTGCTGGAGTCGTCTCCGCATACGACTACATTCACTTCCGGGCATCCCGATCGGCAAACTCCGATCTGATCGAGTAGACGATAGCCGAGACGACTCGACGACCTTTCAGAGCCAATTGGCTTGACCTGGATTGGACACCGTTCGGAGCAATCCAAGCGCATTTTCGCAGGGCGACTCCGGAGTCGGGTCGACGTGACGTCAAACACCGTGGGTAGTTGACGAATCGCGCTCGTAAATGCGCCCCTCAAAGTGAGGCACCTCCAGGTCGTTCAAGTTCAGTGTTGATACGAGCGGTATGCGAGCGTTGCGCTGCGCGCAGCTTCCGAGGACAACCCGTTCTACCAACACCAGCAGGGATAGAGGCGCACGGTATTGAGGTTCTCCTGTCCGCCCAGATTGTCGAGACCTTCACGACGACAACGAGAACGCTCAACTCGATTCCGCCGCCGCCCGTGCCGCCGACTGCAACTCAACCTTCTTGATTTTGCCGGACGGAGTCAGCGGCAACGATTGCACAATGTGGATTCGGGCAGGGATCTTGTAGCGGGCCAGTTGGCTAGCACACTTGGCCAGTAATGCATCGACATCGACGATGCTCCCCGGCACCGGGACCACGTACGCGTACCCGACTTCGCCGAGCAGTGTGTCGGGTGCGCCGACGACAGCGCACATCGCAACCGTCTCGTCTGCGGCCAGCACATTTTCGATTTCCACGGGATACACGTTGTAGCCACTACGCACGTACATCTCTTTCTGCCGTCCGCACAGGGCTACTCGCCCATCCGACCGAATGACAGCAATGTCCCCGGTCACCAGCCACCCGTCATCGAGGAACGCTTTGGCGGTTTCGACCGGGTTTCCCCAGTACCCACTGGTTACGCACCTACCTCGAATATGTAACTCACCTTCACTGCCCGACGGCAGCGGGTTGTGCTCGTCGTCGGTGACGCGGACCTCGAAGTCACCGATACCGACGCCGAGCGTCTCGACGAGAGTGGCCAAGTCGTCGTCTGCAGCAGAAATTATGCATCCTCCGGACGTTTCGGAAAGTCCGTACAAGTTGGCCAACCGCGAGCCCGGGAACGTGTCGAGAATGCGCCGTCCCATTGCCGGTTCCACGTTGGAACCGCCGATCACGCACGTGCGGATTGAGGAGGTGTCCCTAGCAGCAAACTCCGGAAGATCCAATACCAAGGTGTACATAGTGGGTACCCCGATGAATATCGTCACTGCGTGCCGCTCGATAGCCTGCAGAGCCACTGTCGGGCTGTATCTGGGCAAGAGTGCTACTTTGCCTCGCACACTCATGGCGGCAGCCACAGTGCACGTCATGCCGCCGACGTGGTTGAGGGGCATGTGTCCGATCGCTACGTCGTCGCTTGTTTGATCGAGGTGTGCAGCTTGAGCGCGCGCGGAGGCAATGATGCTGGTGTGGGTCAACGTGGCACCCTTGGGATCTCCGGTAGTTCCCGAGGTGTACAGAATCACCGCCGGATCATGCTCTTCCACCAAGGATTCGGCGTGGGTAAGCGCCTGAATGTCGACGTCGTCGACCAAGAGATCCTCCCACTGGCGGCTATCCTCGAATCCGCGCTCTCCGAGAAAGACGTAGTGGCTCACCGTGGGAATACGTGGCCTCAGCTCGTCCAAGAAATCGACGAAGTCGAACTCGCCATCGCGAGCACAGCTGATCAACATGACAGCCCCGGACTGATTGAGCATGAAGCGGAATTCCCGCTCACGGTATGCCACGTTGAGCGTGACGAGAACGGCACCGATTTTGGTGACTGCGAACCACGTAAGAAGCCACTGCGCCGAGTTGGGTGCGGCAATGGCCACGCGATCGCCGCGTCGGATTCCCAGTGAAAGAAGACCCGAGGCAAGGCTGTCGACCGTGCGGGAGAACTCTGCGTAAGTCCAGTTTCGATCCGAACACAGCAGAAATATCGACTCGTGCCCGGGCAATGCATCGCTGAGCAACCCGGGCAGTGTGGTCGGCTGCACTGACGACTTGCTCTGAATAATATTGCTATTCAACGGTATTCCTTGCGATTCGGACTAATGGCGGCGGCCGGGACGAGTTGGGTCGAACTGAAGGTTGGGTGGTTGAAACTGGTCCGGGCCGGTTCGGTTCAGCATGCACTCCTGGGTCCAACCGGTCCGGGACCACGATTTGGTCAGGCTGCTAGCCGTTGGCTGCCGCTGCCGCCTCGGCGATATTGGCCATGTTGAGGCCGGGCAACAACATGTGACCGCCATCGATAGCCAATTCTTGGCCGGACACGTACTTCGACTCGTCCGAGGCCAGCCACACGCTGATCGCTGCCGGCTTTAGGCAGTTGCCGCAGTTGCCGCATTCGCCTGATTCGACCCACCGCATCGGCATATCTGGCACGAATGTCTTCCCCTTATCCCGAGGGTGCGATCTGGATCACACTTAATCATCACTTGACTGCAGAGTCAAGACCCGATCGCGGGTTCGACTGGTACCGAAGTCAAAAACTTCAGGCACAGTGAGCGAGCGCCAATGGTCTACCGCGTCGTCGTCAGCCCTGTGCACTGGCACCTGTGCCATCCGCGTGCACCAGCACACTGTCCGGCACCGCCAGGAGCTGGAAACACCACCCCGTAACCCGCCCAGGATCACCTCTCGACTGGTCCGGATCACGTCCGAGTATCAATTCATGTGTAGTGCTGCCGACTTCAGACCGCTTACGACCACCGATGAAACCGAGGTCAGCGTCAGCCCTTCGAAACAATCCTCACCTCCTGCAACAAGTGGCCGAGGATCTGCGACTCGAGATGCCCCGACTCGAGCGATGTGAGCGCCGCCCAATGCCTCGACCCCATCGCCGTCGGAGAGCCCAGGAAGCCATCGGAGTTTTGCGGTCGCTACCAGTAAGGCTAGGAAATGCACGTACTCGCGACTGCTCAAGATCGACATCAGGATCAACTTCATCGATGAGCACAACCCCCTTCATATCCCCTTCCTACATGGCGTAGTACTGCAGCAATCTGAGGTGAAAGGCTCGAGCGAAAGGGTGTCCGGTTCGAGAGTCGGACACAGCGGGCCCGTAGTTGATGATCCGATCAGTCCATGGTTAGCCGATCAGGGGCGACTACCTAGTCGTCCAGGTAGAACCCATCTTCAGCGGATCCGTACTTGATTTGTCAGTCAACTTGGTGTTGTGTAGGTCTCGATGGATGTAGCTCATCGATGCAACCGAGGTCGGTGCATCTCTGCCGATCACTCGGCGCTGATGCCCTCAGTTGACGTGACGCTGCCGACCCCTGAATCTCCGACTCATCGAGGTGCACCAATGACGGTCATACCCACACGATTCGACGTCAGGTCGGAGCAATTTCTGCTCGACCGTTCCGCGATGCTGGACGCTCTGGAACCTCTGTCCGCTCTTGCTGATCGCGTCCTTGCGTCGGGCGGAGAGAAGGCAGTCCAACGCCATCGCGGTCGCGGCAAACTGCTCGCACGCGAGCGCGTCGATCTTCTGCTCGACGAAGACGCCCCGTTCCTCGAACTGTCCACTTACGCAGGGGCACACGACCCGGACGAACAGCCCGGGGGCCGGCTCATCACCGGCATCGGACCCGTCAGCGGTGTCGAGTGCATGATCATCGCCAACCAGCCGACGGTGAAGGGTGGCTCACTCAACCCGGACGCGGTGGCGAAACAACTCCGAGCACTCGACATCGCGGCCCGGAACCGGCTACCTGTGATCACGCTCGTCGAATCCGGCGGGGCAGATCTACCCAAGCAGGCAGATATTTTCGTGAACGGCGGACGCAGCTTTCGCGAAATCACCCGGCTCACAGCATCGGGCATTCCCACCATCTCGTTGGTGTTCGGCAGTTCGACCGCGGGTGGTGCCTATGTGCCCGGTATGAGCCAATACACGGTCCTCGTCAAGGAAGCTGCCACCGTCTACCTCGGCGGACCTCCTCTGGTGAAGATGGCGATCAACGAGGAGATCGACGACGAATCGCTCGGTGGTGCCGAAATGCACGCCCGCGTTTCCGGGTTGGCAGATTACCTCGCCGAGGACGAGCGCGACGCCTTGCGATTGGGGCGTCAGATCGTGGCGGATCTGCAGTGGACCAAAGCCGGCCCGGGTGCCACTCTGCCCGCTGATCCTCCGGTTCACGACCAGAGCGAACTGCTCGCGTGCGCTGCGGCCGACTCGAAGCGATCGGTGGAGGTGAGGGAGATTCTTGCTCGCGTGTTGGACGGCTCCCGCTTCGACGAGTTCAAACCACTGTTCGGCACTCAGTTGGTCACCGGATGGGGCTCGATCGCGGGATTCCCGGTAGGTGTCATCGCCAACAACGGCATCTTGTTCTCGGATGAAGCGAACAAAGGGGCACATTTCATTCAGCTGGCGAATTCTCGCGACATCCCGTTGCTGTTCATCCAGAACATCACCGGCTTCATGGTCGGCTCGGCAGCAGAACGAGGTGGAATTATCAAGGATGGCTCGAAGCTGATCAATGCTGTCTCGAATTCCACTGTCCCCCATGTGACTTTGATGATCGGTGCTTCGTACGGCGCGGGAAACTACGCGATGTCGGGCCGCGCATACGACCCCCGATTCGTCTTCACCTGGCCCAACCACCGCATCGCAGTCATGGGCGGAGCACAGCTCGGCGGGGTCATGTCCATCATCAAGAAAACAGCAGCTCAGCGTGCCGGCACCGAGTTCAGCGACGCCGACGACGCCAGGGTCCGCCGCGAGATCGAAGACTTGATCGAGAGTCAGTCCGGTGCTGTATACGCCACCGGACGACTGTGGGACGACGGGATCATCGATCCTCGCGACACCCGCGCCGTTCTCGGTCTCGCCCTTTCCGCCGTACATTCCGCACCGGTGACCGGCACGTCCCGGTTCGCTACGTTCCGATTGTGAGAGTTCTGTGAACCACACACCGATCAACACATTGCTCGTCGCCAACCGCGGCGAAATAGCACGGCGTGTCATTCGCACCGCCCGCGCGATGGGCATTCGCACCGTCGCGGTCTACTCGGACCCCGACGCGCGATCACCGCACGTCACCGACGCCGATTTCGCTGTCGCAATCGGAGGGTCCAGCAGCGCCGACTCCTATCTGAAAGTCGACAAGATCCTCGACGCCGCCCGGCGCACCGGTGCCGACGCCGTCCACCCCGGCTACGGGTTCCTCTCGGAGAACCCTGAATTCGCCGAGGCATGTGAAGCAGCCGGCATCAATTTCGTTGGCCCGAGCGCACAATCGATGCGCGTGATGGGTCTCAAGGACCGCGCGAAGGAATGGGCGCGCAAAGCAGACGTGCCAGTCCTGCCCGACGCGGTCATCACCGGAGACGACACCTCGGAATGGGAGAGCGCAGCAGCCGAAGTGGGATATCCGCTATTGGCCAAAGCCGTGGCAGGAGGCGGCGGCAAGGGAATGCGCCTGATCGAACGTTCCGAGGACCTCATCGACGGTGTGGCCTCCTCGCGCCGAGAAGGCGCGAACTTGTTCGGCAACTCGACCGTGTTCCTCGAGAAGTACCTGCGGTATTCACGACACATCGAAATCCAGGTTTTTGGCGACAAGCACGGCAACGCAGTGCATCTCGGAGAACGCGAGTGCTCCATTCAGCGTCGCCATCAGAAGGTGCTCGAAGAAGCACCCTCACCCGTCATCGGACCCGACGCACGCGAACGAATGGGCTCGACCGCAGTGTCACTCGTCCGTGAGCTCGGGTATGTCGGTGCCGGCACAGTGGAATACCTCTACGACGACGAGACCGGAGGCTTCTACTTCCTCGAGATGAACACCCGCCTACAGGTCGAGCACCCCGTCACCGAAGAAGTGACCGGAATGGACTTGGTCGCACTCCAATTGCGCGTGGCGCGCGGTGAAACATTGGGATTCGAGCAGAGCGACGTCCGAATCGACGGGCACGCAATCGAAGTACGGCTCTACGCCGAAGACCCTGCGAACGACTACCTCCCGACTCCAGGACAGTTGCACCGTTACAGCCATCCCGACCGCATCGGACTCCGATACGAGGACGGAATAGTCGCCCCGGCCGAGATTTCCCCGTTCTACGACCCGATGATCGCCAAAATCGTCGCTCATGCCGGGAACAGAACCGACGCAGCATTCGCGCTCGCCTCGGCCATCGACGCCACTCACGTGCACGGTGTCACGACCAACCGCAGCTTCCTGGCAGCGCTCCTCCGTGATCCGGATTTCCTCGACGGAGCCACCCGTACCGACTTTCTCGACAATCATCCCCACCTGCTGAATCCTGCTGCCAGGACCGCTGAGCGGGTACACCTCGCAGCGGCGGTGGCCGTGTCCACCTCGAGACGCGCCGCCCACGACCCGATGCGTGGTCATGCCCGTCCCGGATTCCGGCCGCTCGCCGCCCGGACGCTCACGCACGCCACCTGGCACCGCCTCGGAGACGACACTGCCATCGAGATCGGCTACCACCAGAATGGTTGGTCAGGGGACGCCGACCTCGAGCTAGAGATCGACGGGACACGGCATGAGTTTCGCCTCCTCGATCTCACGTCCGACTCGGTACGAGTGCAGTACGACGGAGTCGACTATCCCTGCACGGTCGTCACCCATCCTGACGAGTCGATCTGGGTCAACGATTCGAGCAGTCAGTCGGGTTGGCGGCGTTCTCCTCGCCTTCCTGATCCTGATTCCGGAGCGGCAACCGCGTTGGGTCCGGTCAACGAAATTCCCGGCACAGTCGTTGCCATCGCCGTGAAGATCGGCGACGTCGTCACCGCTGGACAGAAGCTGGTCACGGTCGAAGCGATGAAGATGGAACACCCGGCGACGGCCGCGATGGACGGAACCGTCGAGCACATCCACGTGGAGGTAGGCCAATACGTCGAGGCTCATACCGTTCTGGTGACTCTGTCGGCGGTGGATCCCTCATGAGCGAATCACGCCCCCTGCGGATAGCCAACTGCTCCGGCTTCTTCGGCGACCGCCTCGCCGCGGCCCGCGAGATCGTCGACGGCGGACCCGTCGACGTACTCACCGGTGACTGGCTCGCGGAACTGACCATGGGCGTTCTCGTCAAACAACGTAAACGCTCCCCCGAAGCCGGATTCGCACGCACATTCGTCCGGCAACTGGAGGACGTGCTCGCCACCTGCCTGGACCGGCACATCAAAATAGTCTCCAACGCAGGTGGTCTCAACCCGCACGCCTGTGCCGAAGAGATAAGGCGCATCGCCCAAAGCGCCGGCCGAACCGTCCGGGTCGCTGTCGTCGACGGTGACGACGCCACCGACGCCTTCGCACTTGCCCGCCGAAGTGGCTGGGACGCACCACACCTCGATACCGGGCAATCGTTCGCCGACATCGACCGCGAGCCCGACGTCGTCAGCGCATACCTCGGAGCCTGGGGAATCAAGGAGGCGCTCGATGCCGGAGCCGATGTTGTCGTCACCGGCCGAGTCACCGACGCAGCCATCATCATCGGGCCGGCCGCGTGGCACTTCGGCTGGTCGAGGACCGACTGGGATGCGTTGGCCGGAGCCGTTACCGCGGGACACGTCATCGAGTGCGGGGCACAAGCCACCGGCGGAAACTTCTCGTTCTTCTCCGAGTTGGACGGCATGGCCCACGTCGGCTTCCCGATCGCAGAGATTGCCGCCGACGGTTCATGCGTCATCACCAAACACCCGGGCACAGGAGGCGCGGTGACCGTGGAAACGGTGACTGCGCAGCTACTCTACGAAATCGACGGACCGCGATACGCCAACCCCGACGTCATCACCCGGCTCGACACCGCTCGGCTCACCCAGCTCGATACGGACCGCGTTCAGATCTCGGGAGTGCGCGGCGAAACGGCACCCGCAACGATCAAGGTGGGCGCACTGGTCTCCGGAGGATGGCGCAACGAGGTGACGTTCGTGCTTACCGGTGCCAACATCGAGGCCAAGGCAGAGCTTGCCCAGCGCGCGATGTGGGCAAATATCGCCGGCGGCGAAAAAGCCTTCGAGATGGTGACGGTCCGACTTCTCCGTGCCGACAAGTCCGATCCAGCGAGCACGAACGAAGCCGTTGCCTTGCTGACCATTTCGGTCACGGATGCCTCCCCGGAAAAGGTTCGCGCTTTCCCGAGGGCAGCGATCGAGACCGGACTTGCGAGTTATCCGGGCCTGTACTTCACCGGTCCGCCTGCGGCAGGCAGCGAAGTCACCGTATTCTGGCCGACGCTGATGCCTGCAGACGCCTTCCATCAGCGGGTAACTCTGGGAGACAAGCAGTTCGAGGTTGCCCCGGCTCCCACCACACCGCCCGCAGAACCGATCGAAGCACCTGTCGTCGGAGCGCAAGTGACTGAATTCGGCCCGACCGTGCGCCAACCGCTGGGCACAGTCGTAGGGGCACGGTCCGGTGACAAAGCCGGCAACGCCACCCTCGGCCTGTGGGCCCGCGACGATCGGGAGCACGACTGGCTCAGGTCCTGGTGGACCGAGGACGCGATTCGGGCTCTGATCCCGGAAGCTGCGGAGTGCTCGTTACGTATGTGGGAATTGCCGCATCTGCGCGCATGCGGAGTGACCATCGTCGGACTACTCGGCAGAGGGGTCGCAGCCAACCTTGATCTCGACTCGCAGGGGAAGGGACTCGGCGAGTTCGTTCGCGCCCGCCATCACGACATCCCCGCGGCCTTCATCGACAATCCGCCGACCGCGCCTGAATCTGCTCCCGCAGAAGACAAGCAAGCATCGCGATGAGCGCACCTGAGCACAATTCGGAACTAGCGCACCTCGCGACCGAAGGCGGAGTCTCTGTCGTCACTCTCGACTCGCCGAAGAACCGGAACGCACTCTCGGCACAACTTCGATCCGATCTACTCGGTCACGTGCGCACCGCAATCGACGACGAGGCCACCCGCGTTGTGGTTCTCACCCACACCGGTTCGGTGTTCTGCGCCGGCGCAGACCTGAAGGAAGCCCGCACCGGCGACACCTCGCGGTCCGGGCAGGAGCTCGTCGATCTGATGACGATGCTGTTGACTTCCCCGAAGCCAGTGATCGCTGTACTGAGAGGCCCGGCCCGTGCCGGAGGTATCGGGCTGGTGGCGTCATGCGACTTCGCGGTTGCCGCGGACACCGTGACACTCGGCTTCAGCGAGACAAGGATCGGGGTGGTTCCCGCAGTCATCTCGGTGCCGCTTCGACTGCGCGTGGCATCGGTAGATCTGCATCGCTTGTTCCTGACCGGTGAGACTTTCGATGCCCAGCACGCGGCTCGAATCGGTCTGCTCAGTGAGGTCGCCACAGCTGACGGTCTCGATACCGCGGTCGCCCGACTCACCGAAACAACCGGACTCGGCGCTCCACGGGCCCTTGCTGGCGTCAAGAAGATGCTTCATCCCTCGGCGACCACCCTGGCCGAACAATTCGCCCAGATGCTGAATCTGACCGCGTCTTACTTCGCTTCCCCGGAGGCGCAAGAGGGCATGCTCGCATTCTCCGAAAAGCGGCCACCGTACTGGGCTGTACCCGGCGGCGACTCCACAGCCTGACCGTCACCACGCGAGTGGAATACATGTCCTCGCGCTCGCTGATCAACGAACGTTCGGCGAGATGCATCCCGTCGATGGAGGTTTGACCATGACCGATTTTCTGATGTCCCCCGAAGTCACCACGCTGGTCGAGAAGACCCGAGAATTCACCCGAAGCACGGTGCTGCCCGTCGAGGATCTTCACCACGGCGATATCGCTGCCGCCGGCGGAGATGAACTGCGCGAAACACTGCAAGCCGCGGCCCGAGACGCGGGTGTTTTCGGTCCGCACGTCCCGCTCGAGTACGGGGGCCATGGACTGAACATGGTCGAGCGCGCACCGGTTTTCGAGGAGGGCGGATACTCGCTGTTCGGCCCGGTCGCGTTGAACATCGCCGCACCCGACGAGGGCAACGTACACATGCTCGACCACATCGCGAACAAGGAGCAAAAAGAGCGCTTCCTTGCTCCACTCGCTCGCGGAGAGATGCGCTCGGCCTTCGCCATGACCGAACCTGCCCCCGGCGCGGGCTCCGACCCGAGCGCGTTGACCACCCGTGCGGACAAGGTGCCCGGCGGATGGAAGATCAACGGGCACAAGTACTTCATTACCGGCGCCGAGGGGGCCGGCTTCTTCATCATCTTTGCGCGCACCGCCGGTGTGCCCGGGGACCGGGGCGGTGCCACCATGTTCATCACCCCCTCCGTGGTGCCCGGATTGACCGTCGGTCGCCACATCGAGACCCCGGACAAATCCATGATCGGCGGCCACTGCGAGGTGTTCTTCGAGGACCTGTTCGTCCCCGACAGTGGCGTTCTCGGCGAGGTGGACCAGGGATTCCGTTACGTCCAGGTCAGGTTGGGTCCGGCCCGGATGACGCACGTCATGCGATGGCTGGGGGCTGCACGCCGCGCTCACGACATCGCTGTCGAACGCGTTGCCCATCGTGAGGCGTTCGGCGGCAAGCTCGGTGCCCTCGGCATGATTCAGCAGATGGTCGCCGACAACGAGATCGACATCGCGGCGACACGAGCTCTGCTCATTCGTGCGTGCTGGGCTCTCGATCAGGGCGAGCATGCAGGCGACGAGACCTCGATCGCGAAGACGTTCGGCGCGGAGGCAGTGTTCCGAATAGTCGATCGCTCGATTCAGATGTGCGGTGGCCTCGGAGTATCCGGGGATCTGCCCTTGGCACGGCTTGCGCAAGAGGTGCGCGGTTTCCGAATCTACGACGGCGCTTCTGAGGTGCACCGCTGGGCAATTGCACGGCGCGCCATCGGAGCAGCGCAGAAGGCCGGAGCCAAGCAGAAAGCTGGTGCATCCTCGTGAGCGACACGGAGCATCGAGGCCTCGACCTGGAGAAATTGCGTGCCTACCTGAACGACTCCGATGTGCCACTGCGAGGCGATTTGCGGGCCGAACTCATCTCGGGCGGCAAATCCAATCTGACGTACTTCCTTTCGGACGATACTTCGCGGTGGGTTTTACGCCGCCCACCTACCGCGGGTCTGACACCTTCCGCGCACGATGTCGCCCGCGAGTACACCATCACCTCGGCGCTGCAGAAAACAGATGTGCCCGTTGCAGGCACCGTGGTCTTGTGCGAGGACGTGTCTGTCCTCGGCGCGCCGTTCACCCTGGTAGAGCGCATCGACGGCCGCGTTGTTCGGACAACAGCAGATCTCGTCGATGTCTCCGATACCGATCTCGACAAGTGTGTCGATGAGTTGGTGAGAATTCTCGGAGGACTCCACAAGGTCGACATCGACGCCGTCGGTCTGCGACAGTTCGGTCGCCCGGACGGATATCTCACTCGTCAGGTTGCACTGTGGGCCAAGCAGTGGGAACGGGTCAAAACACGTGAGAGCACGGATCTGAGTCGTTTGCACACAGCTGTCGCCGACTCGATCCCGAACCACTCCGAGGCGTCGATCGTGCACGGCGACTATAGAATCGACAACACCATCCTCGGTCTCGACGACGTCGGGCACGTGGCCGCGGTAGTGGACTGGGAGTTGTCCGCGCTCGGGGATCCACTATCCGACGTGGCCACGATGTGTGTCTATCGCAACCCCTCGTTCGACCTCGTCATCGGCGAGCCGGCAGCATGGACCAGCGACCGGATGCCGTCGATAGATGATCTCGCGCAACGCTATTCACTGGCCTCGGGTCGTGACCTCGCACACTGGAACTTCTATATGGCGCTCGCCTACCTGAAACTCGCCGTCATCGCCGAAGGCATTCACCATCGCTTCCTGGTGGGCGCGACCGTGGGCGACGGTTTCGACAGAGCCGGGGAGTCGGTTCCCGAGTTCATCGCTGCAGGACTACACGCGCTGATGGGGTCAACATCATGATTCGCACCGCCCTGGTCACCGGAGCCACACGCGGCATCGGTCTTGGAATCGCCACCCGCCTCGCACAGCAGGGGCATGGGCTCACCATCAACGCACGCGATCCCGAACGCCTCGACTCGGTCGCTCGCGAATTACGCGCGGCAGGAGCGAGTGACGTCGTAGTCGCCGCCGGAGACTTGTCAGACCCAGAGGCCGCCGGGAACGTAGTAACAGCCCACACCGAGCATTTCGAGACGCTCGACGCGCTCATCCTCAACGCCGGCTTCGGTTCGTCCGGAACTATCGACACTTATCCACTCCGACGGTTGGACAAGACCCTCGATATCAACCTGCGCGCGCCGCTGACCATGCTCCAGCAGGCCCTACCGTCGTTGCGCGCCGCGGCAGCCTCGAATCCCGATCGAGGAGCCAAAGTTGTTGCGCTGTCGTCGATCACCGGCCTCTATGCCGAGGCCGGGCTCGCTGTATACGGAGCGACCAAGGCTGCGTTGATCTCGTTGGTCGAGACGTTCAATACCGAAGAGTCGGGCAAGGGGGTCACGGCAACCGCCATCGCACCGGCCTTCGTGGACACCGACATGGCGATCTGGGTGCACGACCGGATACCTCCAGAAACGATGATTCGTGTCGATGACATCGTCGAGATGGTGGACATGCTGCTACGACTCTCCTCCCGCGCCGTCGTACCGAAGATCGTCGTCGGTCGATCCGGCACGACCAGTTACCACGCCTGATCGTTCACCGATCCAGCCACATCCACAGAAGCGAGTTCACACCATGCGAGAAGCCGTAGTCGTCTCGACGGCACGTACACCCATAGGCAAGGCCTACCGCGGCGCGTTCAACGACACTCAGGGCCAGCATCTCGCTGCTCACGCCCTGACTCACGCCGTCGACCGCGCAGGTGTCGACGGACGTGAAATAGACGATGTCATCCTCGGATGTGCAGTACAGCAAGGCAGTACCGGTGGCAACGGCGCACGGCAGGCAATACTTCGTGCGGGCCTACCTGACTCCGTTCCAGGGATGACACTCGACCGGCAGTGTTCATCGGGACTGATGGCTATCGCGACTGCGGCCAAGCAAATACTTCACGATGGAATGACGATCACCGTCGGAGGCGGAGTCGAGTCGATATCACTCGTGCAGAACACCCACCAGAACTTCTACCGTGCGACAGATCCCTGGCTCGAAGAACACACGCCGGATATTTACATGCCCATGGTGCACACTGCAGAGACAGTCGCTGATCGGTACTCCGTCAGCAGAGATCGACAAGACGAGTTTGCGTTGCTGTCCCAACAGCGAACCGCGTACGCACAGGAGCACGGCCGCTTCGATGCAGAGATCGTTCCGCTCGAGTCGGTCAGAACGGTGGCCGACAAGTCATCGGGTGCAGTCGAGCGACAGCGAGTCACGTTGACCGCAGACGAGGGCAACAGACCGTCGACCACCTTGGCCGGACTGTCTACCTTGCCACCGGTAACTCCCGACGGCGCGGTGTCCCCCACCTCCACGGTGACCGCCGGAAACTCTTCTCAGCTCTCGGACGGCGCGTCGGCGGCGGTACTCATGGAGGCGAGCGAGGCACAACGGCGAGGAATCCAACCGCTCGGTGTATATCGCGGTATCGCAGTTGCTGGATGCGCACCGGATGAGATGGGGATCGGACCGATGTTCGCCATCCCCAAACTGCTCACTACGCATGGCCTCACCATCGACGACATCGGATTGTGGGAACTCAACGAAGCTTTCGCCTCTCAAGCTGTGTACTGCCGAGACGAACTGGGCATCGACCCCGATAGGTACAACGTCGACGGCGGTGCGATCTCGGTGGGACACCCCTACGGAATGTCCGGTGCCCGCCTCGTGGGTCACGCTCTCATCGAGGGAAAGCGTAGAAACGTTCGCTACGTGGTCGTCTCGATGTGCGTCGGTGGAGGCATGGGTGCAGCCGGGTTGTTCGAGATCGTCTGAACGACACTTCTTCGGTGTCTCCGGCCCGCGACTGACGACGCCCTACTATCGACAGCAGCATTCACACCGGCCCTACCCGCCCGTCGACGCCGATGATGACACCCACGGGCCTCGAATCGAAGGAACTCAGTGGCACGTCGAATCGGCTCTCCCCCGCTCCCGTCGTCCGTCGTCAGCCGTGGGCAAACCACGTCGTCGGTTCAGACGCCGTCCACGGCTCGCGGCCGACGTACCCGTTCTGCGTTGATACATGCTGCACGCGAGACGTTCGAGCAGATGGGCTTTCGCGATGCCCGCATCTCGGACATCGCTGCCCAGGCCGGCACGTCGTACGGGGTGTTCTACCACTATTTCAAAACGAAAGAAGAGATACTCGGCGAGATCTTCACCGTTATCACCGGTGAAATGTTCACTGCCTCCAGGCCTTCCGTCGATGTTGCGTCAGATCCCTACAGCCGCATCCGGGAAGCCAATCGGACCTATCTGGCCGTCGCCAGGCGCAACGCCCGACTGATTGCAGTCATCGAGGAAATGGCCATCAGAGAGCCGTACTTTCGCGAGTTGAAGCTTCAGATACGCGAGCCGTTCCTGAGAAGAAACGCAGCGGGTATCCGATCGCTGCAGTCACGCGGGATCGCCGACCCTGACCTCGACCCAGATCTGACAGCAAGCATTCTGGGCGGGATGGTCGAGAACTTCACGCTCCTGTGGTTTGTGCACGGTGTCGAATACGACGAAGCAACTGCTGTCACCACGTTGACGAAGCTTTGGGCGCGCGCAATCGGCGTCACACCCTCCACCGAAGCCGGCAAGTCGGCACCGCAGACCTGATTCGTCTCGCCAGACGACCGCGCCGACGGGTTCCAGTGGAGCCAGCGTCCGAGGACCTGTCGGGTCTCGAATATGACTTCACAGTCATATTTTTCCATATTTACTACAACTTTCCATCCACTGTGCCGCGTTCAACTCGACATCTCTATCAATGCATAGTTGATTATGTTGTCAGGTTAACCGTAAGGTTGTTGTACACAGACCGATCGAGAGGCGTGCGTCATGGATCTCAGCGAATCTTCCGCCATTGTCACCGGGGGCGCTTCCGGCCTCGGTGAGGCAACAGCCAGGTTGTTGGCCCACCAGGGGGCACGAGTGGTCATTCTCGACCTGCAGACCGATCGGGGAGAGGCAGTAGCCGGTGACATCGGAGGCCGCTTCTGCCGAGCCGACGTCACGGACGAGAAATCCGTCGCGGCTGCGGTCGAGGCCGCGGTCACCATGGGCCCTCTACGTGCATTGGTCAACGCTGCAGGCTTCGGCCAAGAGCGTCGGACCGTATCGGCCGATTTCGACCCGTTGCCGCTCGACGCATTCGCGAGAGAAGTTCAGGTCAATCTCATCGGTGCCTACAACTGCGCCAGGCTCGCTGCCGCTGCCATGGCGAAGAGCCAACCGACGTCCGATGGAGCGACGCGTGGGTCGATCCTGCACACGGCCTCGATCGCTGCCTTCGAGGGGCAGGTCGGCCAGACGCCCTATGCTGCGGCCAAAGGAGGCGTGGTGGGTATGACGCTGCCGATGGCGCGGGACCTCGCCGAGTTCGGCATCCGCGTCAACTCGATCGCGCCAGGATTGTTCGATACGCCGATCTTCGACTCTTTGCCACAGGGCGACGCTTACAAGAACAACTTGGCGAGAAGTGCTGTCTTTCCCAAGCGCGCCGGATACGCCCAAGAATTCGCCCGACTGGCGCTCGAGCTGTTGACGAACGACTACATGAATGGCGAGACTGTCCGGTTGGACGGCGGCCTGAGGATGCCCGCACGGTGACCGTGCAAGTCCCCTTCTCAGCGATCACTCAACGACGGGGATAGTCGACATACCCCTCGGGACCACCGACGTAAAAAGTTTGGGGCCGTGGAACATTCAACGCACATCCGTCGCGCCACCGCTCGACGAGGTCGGGATTCGCGATCGCAGCTCGGCCGACAGCGACTGCGTCGGCACCCGCGTCGCGAAGCATGGCCGAGGCATCGGATTGCGTTGTGATGGAGGCGAATCCAGTGTTCAGAACAAGTGGCCCTGCGAAACGGCGACGAAGTTCCTGGACCAAGCTTCCCTCTGGACTATCGTGCAAAATCGACAGATATGCCAGGTCGCCTCGATTCACGTGATCGACGAGAGTGCCGTACGTTGCCACCACGTCGGCCGGATCCGTCTCGAGCGTTCCCTGTACGTCGTGCCCTGGTGAGATTCGCAGCCCCACCCGGCCCGAGCCGATTGCACATCCGACGGCGTCGATCACCTCTTCGACCAGTCTGGCTCGATTTCGAGGTGTGCCGCCGTACCGGTCTGTGCGCTGGTTGGAGTTCGGTGCAAGGAACTGGTGAAGCAGATATCCGTTTGCTGCGTGGATTTCGACGCCGTCCATACCTGCGGCCACGGCCCGCTCAGCCGCCCTGGCAAACTGATGGGCGACATCCCCAGCCGACGCCGTTGTCAGTGCGGTAGGTATCGGAAAGCGTTCTTTGCCCGCCTCGGTTCGCGCGGTGCCAGGGGCTGCAATCGCGCTCGGTGCCAGCACTTCGCGGCCTCCCGTTATGCCCGGATGGGTGAGACGGCCCGCGTGCATCAATTGCACCACGATCTTTCCACCAGCAGCGTGGACGGCCGCAGCAACTCGAGCCCAGGCGGCCTGATGCGCATCGTCGACCAACCCTGGTTGCCCCAAGTAGCCGCGCGAAGCCTCGGTGAAAAACGTTCCCTCCGACACGATCAGACCCATAGAGGCGCGCTGGGCGTAGTACCGCGCAACAATTTCGCCAGGCGTGCCATCCGGTTCAGCGCGCAGCCGCGTCAATGGAGCCATGATCACGCGGTTGCTCACGGGGATCTCACCGAACATCATCGGCCGGAGAAGACCGTTCAAAGCGTCGGACACGACTGTATTCACCGTGCTGCCTTCGGGAACCCGGCTCATTTTTCCTCGAGCGCGTTGATCGAAGTCATCGACACGTCGAACGGAAGCATCACGTACTCGTCGACAAGCCCTACCCGAACGAAGGGGTCTTGCTGCATCAGCGTGCGGAGGTCATCTTCGGAGACCCCGCGGGCGAGGACCACTCCGCCGATCGAGGATTGGCGGGCCCCCGCTGCGACAAACGTTCCGTCGTCGAATCCCTGCTTGATGAAGGCGAGGTGTTCTGCAACAAGGCCCTTGTCTTCGTCGGCAAGAGGACGCGAATACGTACTGTGGGCAACAATCATGAGCGACCTTTCGTCGCGCCGGCTCGCCGGCGCACTGAGTGCTGTACGTGGTTGCGTTGAGACGACATCGGCCCAACATGGAGGCCGGGCGTCGGTTGACCCGACGCCCGGCGCACCCACGATCTCTCGGGGAACTGATTCAGTGTCCGATCAGATGCGAAAGCTGTCGCGCAGCACAGCTTTTTGAATCTTGCCTGTGGCCGTTTTCGGAAGCCCCGACACCACATCGATCCGCTTGGGGACCTGGAATCCCGCGAGGTGTTGCTTGCAATGGGCCAGCAAGCGAACGGCAAGCGCCTCGGCGTCGATGTTGGGATCGACCGGCACGACGACGCCGGTAACAGACTCGCCCCATCGGTCGTCAGGGACGCCGATCACTGCTGCTTCGAGGACGTCGTGGCAGCTCAGCAGCACACGTTCCACCTCGACTGAGGACACATTCTCGCCGCCGGTCTTGACGATGTCTTTGACACGATCGGTAAACCAGATCACGCCTTCTTCATCGACATGCCCGAGGTCGCCACTGTGGAACCATCCGTGCTCGAAGGCCGCAGCGTTTGCGGACGCATTGTTCCAGTAACCCGACATGACATGCGGGCCTCGGTAGACGATTTCACCGGTTTCGCCCGCTGGGAGAAGTTGGCCGGACTGGTCCATGATCTGCGCATCGACTGTGACAACCGGTGGACCCCACGACGCAGACTTCGTCTTCTGGTGCGATGGGAACTGAAACACAGTGGCCGGGACGACCTCTGTTTGGCCCGAGCCCAACAGAATTTTCGCGTTGGGAAACGCCGAGGCGATCAGGCCGATGCGCTCCTCCGGCATCGGCGCCATGGCATAGATACACATCCGAACCGAGGACAGATTTCGAGTCGCCAGACTCGGCGAGTCGAGCACGGCGCTGAACATGGTGGGCAGCAGCATGACGTGTGTAGCGGCACGGCTCTCGGCTAGATCCAAGAAGGACTCCGCCTCGAAACCTGCGGGGAGGAGGACGGTTCCACCGGTCAGCAGAATCGGCAACGTCAAAGTATCCAGTGCCGTTGTGTGGAACAGCGGCAATACGACGGGGAAAACGCTGAACTCGTCGCCGCGGCGATGCTCGAGTTGTAGAGCGTTACTCATCAGCGCAACGTACACGGACACATGGCTCGTCAGTACGCCTTTGGGGCGTGCCGTTGTTCCCGAGGTGTACAGGCAATGCATCGTGTCGCGGTCGTCGACAACGACTTCGAGCGGACTCGGGTCGGCCGCGACGTCGTCCCATCGAACGACCTCGCGACCACAGATGGTGGCTGGAACCTCGTCACCGATAAGCACAATTCGCGTGACCGCAGGCACGGACGGCAGCGCTGCCTCCAACAGAGGAACGTACGCCGAATCGACAACCACCGTAGTGGTGCCCGAGTCCTTCAGAATCCACGCGACGTCGTCGGTCGAGAGCATGAGATTCATCGGCAACGCAACAATTCCGGCCTTTGCGCAGCCGAAGAAGCTGGCAAGGAAGCGCCAGGAGTTGCCGAGCAGAAAGGCTACTGGCTCTTGGCGACGAACACCGGACTCGAGGAGTCCGCGCCCGAACGCCTCGGCCGCGCTGTCGAGTTGGGAGTACGTCACTTCCTCGCGGGAATCGGCGACCGCCGTTCGATGCCCGAACAAGCGGGCACTACGGGTCAGGAGGTCGCCGACCGACATCCGAGTTGCAAGGTTGAGCTCCAACTGACTCACCTGAGTAACATCAGGACGCACGAGTATCGCCTCCGGTCTGAACTGTGTTCGCCTGCTTCATCATTCCACTCATGTCTACGAAGTTACGGATTTTGGTTCGATTATCGGCCGGGCCCGCCAGCAAAGTCGGGCTTGCCGAATCACTGGTCACGCAAGCAGTCCGTCCCTGCGGGCGAGCACCTGCAACATGACCTCGTCAGCGCCTCCTCCGATGGAATGGAGACGACTGTCACGTAGGAATCGAGCGGTCCACGTCTCCTCCATATATCCCATGCCGCCATGGAACTGAAGGCATTCGTCGGCAACTTCCCGAGCTAGACGCCCAGCCATGAGTTTGGCTACAGTCGCTTGTCGGATGATGTCCTCGCCGGCCATATGTGCGTCGGCCGATTGGTAGTTGTGCGATTGCAGCAGATCGACTTTCGCGGCGAGTTCCGTGAGTCGAAACGCGATGTACTGGTTGTCGGAAAGGGACTTGCCGAACGCTTTGCGCTCCCGAACGAATTCACGAGTTCGTTCCAGCGCCCATTGGCAGGCCCCCACCACTCCGTATGCGCCGAACATCCGCTCGATCACGAACTGCGACATTTGCTGCTGGAACCCCCGCCCGATTTCACCAATTGTGTTGGACACCGGAACGCGGACGTTCTCGAAGTACAGCTCAGCGGTGTCGGAAGAGCGATTCCCCAACTTGTCCAGCTTCTTGGAGACAGAGAAGCCCGGTGACTTCGTTTCGACGATGATCTGACTCATGCCTCGATAGCCGCCCTCATCGGAGGTACGGGCAAGCAGGCACAGCCAGTCTGCTTGGGTTCCGTTGGTGATGTATAGCTTGCTGCCGTTGATGATCCAGTCGTCGCCGTCGCGAACTGCGCGAGTGCGGATGCCTGCGACATCGGAACCAGCGCCCGCTTCGGTTACTGCGACAGAACAGACCTGCGTCCCAGCAATAGCCGGGGCGAGATACCGCCGCTTGAGTTCGTCGGTACCGAACTCGGCGAGAGAGGGTGTCGCCATCATGGCCTGCACCCCGATGGCAAGGGGCACACCGGCTGCGCCGGCTCGGTAGAGCTCCTCGCACAGGACAACTGTGAAGGAGTGGTCAGCGCCCTGGCCGCCGTACTCCGGGTCGTACTCGAGGCCCAGCAGACCGAGGTCACCGAGCTTCGGGAACAGCTCGTGGGCTGGGAAGGCGCCCGCCTTCTCCCACTCGTCGAGATGGGGTACGATATCCCGTTCGACGACATCACGGACCAACTTGCGGAACGCGTCGTGCTCAGTAGTGAATTGCATAGTGATCCCTCAGTGTTTCGAATGTGAGCTGTGGATGTATGGGTGACGCGGACCCATCAAGACGGTCGAGCTGCCAGGTCAGCCACGAAAGCGGTGACACCCACAGATGTGGGTGTCACCGAGAGCTCATCGACCGAATCGGGCCTTGAGCCATTCCCCGGCATTGCCGATGGTCTCGTCCGCTTCTTTGGATCGGCCGGCCATGAAGACGTAGACGTGTTGCTGGCCTGGCGATTCCTCCAGTGTCGCTTCGACACCCGCTGTGCGCGCCTGCTCGACAATGCGCTGCGCATTGTCCAACAGCGTTTCCGCGTCGCCCACGGACGCGAACAGAGGAGGCAGGCCCGCCAAGTCGGCGTACAGGGGGTTCGCCAAAGCAGTGTTCGGCTTGGTTTCGCCCAGGTACATACCGGCCATCATCCCGCTCACTTCCGGCGAGATCAGCGCGTCGTTGTCGGCATTTGTTTTCATCGTCTCACCGGTGACTTCCATGTCCAGCCACGGTGAGAATGCAACGATCGCTGCCGGGAGCGGCTCTCCTAGTTCCCGCAGACGAAGCGCCGTACTGATCGATAGGTTACCCCCAGCCGAATCCCCCGCCACGGCAGTCGATTCCGGTGAGTACCCCTGATCGCGCAACCAACGGTGCACGATGATCAGATCCTCGATCTGCGCCGGGAACGGATTTTCGGGAGCCAATCGGTAGTCCGGCACGATCGCTCTGGATCCAGCCGCTTTGGCAAGGTGGGCGGCAAGCTTACGGTGACTTGCCGAGGAGCCGGTCACGCACCCACCACCGTGTGCGTACACGATCACACGATCTGTTTGTGCACCCGAGGGTGTAATCATTACGGCATGTACGCCGCCGGCGTCGACGTCCTCGTAGGTGACGTCGGTGGGCTCGGTTGCGAGTACCGCCAGACCTTCGAGCATGTCCCTCATGGTGGGAAGATCCATCGGCGGCTCGGCACCCATCCGAACCCCCATCTCGGTGTAGAGGTCGAAGAGCGCGTTCGGTTGAGCTGTTCCCATAGTGATGTCTCCTTCGGTGACGGGTCGGACTCAGTTGCTGACAGCGACAGATTGGGCAGGACTGAAGACGTACGAGTCATAGCCACCACTTGCGACTTGTTGGCACGCTTCACGGAAGGCACCGACTCCGCCGAAGTAGAAGAGTGCGGCTCGTGGCTTACCGGGAATGTTGTCGCCGAGGAACCATGAGTTCGGCCCCTGAGACAGGACGGTGGCGTCGACGATGGCATTGACGGTCTGACGCCAGATTTCCATGGACTCCCCTGTCGGCTCCATGGTCGCGACGTTCTTGTCACGCATGAACCGGATTGCATCTCCGATCCACTCCACGACGCCGTCGATGACGACGGGGATGTTCGCGAACGGCGTCTGGGGACCGCCGATCATGAACATGTTGGGGAATCCCTCGACACCGATTCCGAGCTGGGTGCGGGGGCCGTCGGTCCACGCATCGGCCAGTGTTCGCCCGTCTCGTCCGCGGATGTCCAGGCCTCGATAGCTGCCGGTCACTGCGTCGAATCCAGTGGCGAAGACGATAATGTCGACTTCGTACTCGCGGTCGCCGACCTTGACACCCTTTTCTGTGATTCCAGAGATCGCTGTCTCGCTCACGTCGATGAGGGTGACGTTCTCGCGGTTGAAAGTCTCGTAGTAGAAGTGTCCCAACGGAGGGCGCTTGCCGGCGATGGGGTAGTTCTCCGGGCACAGTAGGTCCGCAGTCTTGGGATCTGTGACGATGGATCGGATCTTGTCGCGAACGAAATCTGCGACGACCTGATTCGACTTCGGGTCAACCAGGATGTCGTCGAAGGTTTCGAAGATGAAGTGAAAGCCGCCGATTTCCCAGCCCCACTCGAGTATTTTCTGGGCTTCCTCTGGGGTGACGTCATTGATTGTCCGACCCGCCATGTCCATGGGAAAGCCGAAGAAGTGCAGTCGGCTCTTCTCCCAGATACTGTCGTAATTCGCCCGGATGCCCTGCCGTTCTTCAGATGTCAGAGTGTAGTTCCGTGCTGGAAGTACGAAGTTGGGTGTGCGCTGAAAGACGGTCACCTCGGACGCGGTGTGCGAGATGATGGGAATGAGCTGCACGCCGGTGGCACCGGTACCGATGACTGCGACCCGCTTGCCTGCGAAGTCGACACCCTCGTGGGGCCAGCGTCCGGTTACGTGCCACTCCCCGCGGAAGTCGTCCAGGCCGGCGAAGTCCGGCTTGTAGGGCACCGATAGTGGACCGGCGGCCGGTACGAAATACGTGCACCGGAACGTGTCACCGGTATCCGTGCGGACGATCCACTCGCTGCTCTGCTCGTCGTACTCGGCTGACGTCACTCGGGTCTCGAACTGAATATTTCGGCGCATGTCGAGGCGGTCGGCGACAAAGTTCAGATAACCGAGCGCCTCGGATTGCGTCGGGAATCGTTCGGTCCAGTCCCATTCGTCCTGGATCTCCGGGAACGGGAAGGCATAGACCCAGCTTTCGCTGTCGGTGCGGGCACCGGGGTAGCGGTTCCAGAACCACGTGCCACCCACATTGTCGGCTGCCTCGATGACGATTGACGACAGGCCGAGCTCACGCATCTCGTGCAGGGCGCGCAGCCCTCCGAACCCCGCGCCGACGATGACGGCGTCGACCGTTGTCTCAGCGCCGTTCGACGTTCGATCGCCGCTTACTGAACCCGCTGGTCTCGTCCCATTGTCCACAGTCATGGCTGGTCGCTCCTGTTCTGCCGCGCACATCGAGGCGCTGGCCGGTGGTAAATCGGGTGTCACCGATCTCGCCGATCACTGATCGACCTTGGCGGTGACGACCATCACATCGCATCACTAACATGACTTGTTTGTCAACACCCCTGCCTACATTCACTGTGTCAATGGCGACTAAATCTCCACGTTAAGGCTGATATCCCTGCCGCAGAGGTAGTTCCGCACCGACCAACTATTGACTGTAATGTCGACTATGCGATTGGCTGTATGCAGCTGCCCCGAACACACCTTGGAGATGCCGGATGCCCACAGAGCCTCACCCGACCCCCCTGACCGGCAAATCCGTCATCATCACCGGTGCTGCCGGGGGGATCGGCCGAGCGTTGGCAGTAAGGCTCGCTGCCGCTGGTGCCAACATCACCGTCAACGACCTCGACGATGCAGGCGCACAAACAGTTGCGCGCGAGGTAAGTGGGATCGCAGTAACGGCCGACTGCGCGTCGAAGGACGGGATCGCCGCCCTGATAGCCGGCGCGACTTTGGAATACGGTCAGGTCGACGTCTTCATCGCCAACGCCGGAGTTTCAGGCGTCGGCGATATCGATGCTTCTGATGAAGACTGGCAACTGGCACTGGATGTCAATGTGATGGCACACGTTCGAGCTGCTCGACTACTCGTCCCCTTGTGGATCGGCAATGGAGGCGGCCGGTTTGTCATAACTGCCTCGGCCGCCGGGTTACTCACCATGCCGGGGGCGGCACCCTACGCTGCATCGAAGCACGCCGCGGTCGCGTTCGCCGAGTGGTTGTCCATGACGTACCGACACCGCGGCATCGTGGTGCAAGCAATCTGCCCACAAGCGGTGCGAACCCAAATGCTGGGAGGACTGGGCGCACTCGCGGAGGTCGCTGAACGCACCGGCACACTCAGCCCGGAAGAGGTCGCCGAGCAGGCGTTTCAAGGGATCCTGGATGACCGATTCCTAATCCTGCCCCACCCCGACGTGCACCGCTTCTACATGAACCGTGCGACCGACACCGACCGCTGGCTCGGTGCCATGAATTCACTAGTGCACTCGGTCCCTGACAGCTGACCACTCGACCGTCGAGCGCCAGACCATCTGGGTCGAAACACGTGTCAGTCGCGCGAATCAGGATCGAGCCCGATCCCGCGTGCCCACAGCCGTGTGAGCGTATCCACGGTCAGCTCATCGACAAACGAATCGCCGAACAGAAAGGCATGGCGCGCAGCCTGTTCCGCCATTCCGCCCAAGCTTGCAGCGGCCCGTTCTGCGTCCAGCTTCGGGTCGGCGAGCCCCTGCTCTTGCAGACGCCGGATGCCGGTCGTGATTCGATCCACGAAAACCGCACGTATCTGCGCCAGCAAGTCGTGGAAGTAGGGATCGCGAAACGACGCCTCTTCGATGGCTCTGAGAACACCGGCGTTACGCGCGTAGGAGGCGAAGTATCGAGTGTTCGCCGCTCGGATGCGTTCGACCGGCGATCCGCCGTCACCCAAGCCCGATCGCGTCGCCTGAAAAAGATCCCCCATCGCTGCATTGACGACCTCGCGAAAAATCGCATGCTTCGAGTCGAAGTACGTGTAGAAGGAGCCGTGGGACATAGCCGCACGCCGTGGAATGTCGGCGATCTTGGTGGAGTGAAAGCCCTGTTCCTCGAATACTTCGCGAGCTGCGTGCACTAATGCGTTGCGTGTGCGTCGACCGCGGGGAGTGGTCGGCTGGGCCGATGCAGTGTCCGGTGGCAGAACAGAAGGCTCCGCGGCGGGGCGCGGAGAGTTCGGTAAAGGAGTGACCACACTCCCAGGTTCGCACACCACAGCCGTTCGAGGCACCCCGGCACCTCCGCTGCCCACGACTGCGGCTGCACCTTCTGTCTCAACGGGCCATCAAAACGGTTGCTTCCGACACGCTCGCCGCTCGATCGGGGGCGATAGACAAACACCGGTTCCCGTGCCGGACTGATCGGCTTCGAAAACATGTCTGCGTACACCAGCACCACAGCCGAAATCGAAGGTCTCGCGATGACTGCTGCGATCGAAAACGGCAAACGCGACATTCGCGTCAATGCCCTTCACCCCGGTGTGGTTCACACCCATGCTGAAAGAACCGATGGATTCGAGCAAAGATCTCAATCAAGCACTGAACGATGCGGTCGGTTTCAATCCATTCCGCGCATGGGAGAGACCCAGGAGGTCTCGGAGGTTATCTCGTTTCTCCTGAGCGACAAAGCCAGCTTCGGGACCGGCGTCAGCTTGCCGGTGGACGGTGGACGGTGGACCGATCCTGGGCAAGCCACGGCGCTCGCGTAGCAGCCCCGTCATAGTTAGTCCAGACCATCCGTCGACGCCATCGTAAATTGACGATGGCCGACGACGAATTTTCGGCGCGGTCGCTACCTCTATTTCTGCTCCCCGACCGCAAACCACGGGTTCTAGTTTCGACTCATCAGTCAAAACCACAGCTCAGCTCTGAGCCTCCGAGACTTACCGTCGCCCTTTGCATGACAGCCCCACGCCTAGAACACAACCGATCGCAGCCGTACTCCACAAACATCCGATACGGGTCGTACTACTGGTCGTTCCCAAATATGTTCAGCAACAGTCTATTCAACGACACCGGGGCAGGCGCTCGAGTGCGCGTGCTTTGAAGATTTCTTCGACGGCGATAGCGCATGTCAACCCGATTGGACCGGAACAGTTCGCTGACTCGGATCTATGGACACCAGGCACTTCGCCCACTACTTGACAGACCCACCCTATTGACTTAAATGTCAAGTAAAGCTACTTTACACTCCGACGCAGATCAGGCTGATCTCGTCGTACAGCGACGACTACGAATTTGCCGACTGCCTGCCCGACAGGGGCCGCGCTCTCGGCCTGCCGCCCCTGGTTCGCCGACCTCAGCGGAAGTCGCGGAGATCTGTGCTCACAACCTGCTGCGCACGCCCTATGCGTCTCCTGACCCAAGGGCATCAGTTCAGTCCAACGCTCCTTCATCGAGTTCCTCAGGCAGAAAGTCGAGCCGGGTATGGCTACCACGGAGTACACACTCACAGAACGATTGAACCGCATTCCAGTCCTCACGAAGCGCCACAAGATATGGGGCGCAGTCGTTGCCGGCCTGCTGGTGTTCGAAATGGCTGATCTGAACGCCTTTGCCTACGTCGCCCCGACGCTACGTGAGCAATGGGGGCTGTCCGTCGATGTCGTCGCATTCATCAGCGCAAGTGCCTTTCTCGGAATGTCGCTGGGCGCAGTGGTCGGCGGAATTCTCGCTGATCGCTTCGGCCGCAAACGCCTGTTGGTGTGGGGAACGGTTTTTTACTCGGTCCTGTCGATTCTGTCCGCGACATCCGGCGGCCCCATGCAACTTGCGGCATACAGATTCTTCATCGGAGCGGGCCTCTATGCCGTGACAGTTGCGGCACTGACCTACGTTGCCGAGATGTTCCCCCGCAATTACCGCGGGAAAGTGCAATCATTGTTGCTGGCCGTCGCACTACTGGGCATCCCGTTGATGTCCTGGCTGAGTCGCTGGGTTGTACCGATGGGCGACAACGGATGGCGCTTGGTGTTCGTCGCCGGCGGCAGTGGACTGATCGTCGCGCTGGTTGCCACACGACTGTTGCCGGAGTCGGTTCGATGGATCGAGCAGAATCCCGGGGTCACGGTCGACGCGCGAAGTGCAGAGATCGTCGACGCCATCGAACGCCAGTCGGTGCACATCACAGGTGCCGAACTTCCCGCTCCGGTCACCGCGCAGGCAGTTCCAGCCGGTACCGCCCGCGACTTGGTGCGCAGTGGCTATCTCAAGCGGGCGGTCGTCATGTCTCTGACGCTTGCCTTCGCGACATCTGCGTTCTACGGCTACAACTCGTGGATGCCAATCCTTCTCACCGAGCATGGATTCAGCACAAGCAGCAGCTTGACCTACACGTCGATACTCGCGATCGCGGCCTGCCCTGGAGCGCTACTCGCGTTTCTGTTCATCGAGCGCGTCGAACGTCGTACCGCCATCATGGTCATCTATCTGTTGACGGCGCTACTGCTGGTCGTGTTCGGCACCACCGATTCCAACGTGGTCTTCACGGTGTCCGGAGTCGCTATCAGCCTGCTGCTCTACTGCAACACCGCGGTCATCTACACATACATCCCGGAAATTTTCCCAACTCATCTGCGCGCGTTGGGAACTGGAATTCCCAGTAGCGTGGGACGACTTGCGACAGTCATCTGCATGTTCGCAATCGGCGCAATCCTCGGCCAATTGGGCTTCACGTCCGTGTTCATATTCTTGGCAGCAGCGTCCGGCCTCGCCGCAGTGACCATAGGGGTTTTCGGTGAACGCACCAAAGGACGGACACTCGAGGACATCGCCGCGATCGACGGCGTCTCGACGGTGCCTTCGACACCGGTCCGATCCGCACCGACTCACGAAGCCGAGGCCTGACTCCGCGCACAGACACGTGCGCTACAGACCTACTTCGATTGCTGCTGACAGAAGGAGTACCCGGTGGAGACCAAAGTTGGAGTCGTTGGCGGCGGTTCAATGGGAGCCGGCATTGCCGAGGTCGTGGCACGCGCCGGCGACCCTGTCCTGATCCTCGAACGCGACGAAATAGCAGTTACTGCTGCTGCCGCGAGGATAAACAGTTCGCTTCTTCGCGCCGTCCACGGAGGAAAGCTCACGCAAAAAGCTTGCGACGACGCACGGAGTCTGATCACCACTACGCTCTCGGTCGACGACTTCGTCGACCGGGAGCTGGTCATCGAAGCGCTTCCAGAGATCGAAGAAATGAAGTCGGAGCTCTTCCGTAGACTTGACGCTGTCGTTTCGCCCACGGCTGTTTTGGCTTCCAACACCTCTTCCATTCCGATCAACCGTCTCGCGAATGCGACTGCGCACCCGGAACGCGTCGTTGGCATGCACTTCTTCAATCCGGTTCCCGTGATGGCTTTGGTCGAGATAGTGGTCGGACTGCGAACTTCGGAATCAGTGGCTAGCTACGTCACGAACTACGTAGCCGAACGCTTGTCCAAAGACCCGATCCGCTCGGGCGACCGTGCGGGATTCATTGTCAACACACTACTGGTCCCCTACCTCGTTTCTGCCATTCGGATGCTCGAGTCCGGCTTCGCCCGGGCCGAGGATATCGATTCAGGAATGGTGGCAGGATGCGGACATCCGATGGGACCGTTGAAGCTTTGCGACACAGTTGGTTTGGACGTGATCCTGGCTGTGACGGACTCGCTGTACGACGAGTTCAGAGAGTCGCAATACGTACCGCCGCCGCTGCTGCGCCGCATGGTCGAAGCCGGACGTTTGGGACGCAAGACTGGACGTGGTTTCTACACCTACTGATTGCCCATTCACCGTCGTCGGACCCCGATGCCGTTTGGAGCTCAACGACGTCGATGATCGGTATCCGCATACTCGCAACCGGTGCGCTCGACCTGGCCATCGCTGAATCAGATGGCCAGGTTGGCTCGATACCGATGTTTGAGCGCGCTGCACTCGGTGCCTGACGCCGAGACGGTCGGTCCTCAGGACTTCGCAGCAGCAGTCGAGAGCAAACCGAACTCGTCGGCCAGGGATTGCATCTCGGCCAACAGGTCCTCCAGCGGGACGTCCTGAAGCCAGACGACCACACGCTCTGCGCCAGCACGGTGAAGGGCCTCGACCTCGCTGCGAGACCGCCATTGCCCCTGCAGTCCGAACACCGTCACACTCAGATCTTCGCGGCGTCGTCCGACCTGGTCCGCGGCTGCGTGCATTTGCTGAACTCCCTCGGCAAGCTCCTCCGCAGACTGGACGATCGGGATCCAGCCGTCACCCCACTCGGCGATGCGGCGGAACACTTTCGGTGATCCCATCGAAGCCAGTAGAACCGGAGGGTGTGGTTTGCTCAATGGTTTCGGGAATGATCGAACTGGCGGAAAATCAACGTACTCCCCATGGAACTCCGATGGGTCGGTCGTCCACAGAGCTTTCATAGCGGCGACGTGTTCGGTGACCTGGGTCCATCGCCGTTTCCAATCACCACCCATGACAACACATTCCGTCTCGTTCCAACCTGTGCCGACTCCGAGTAGGAGCCGACCGCCGCTTATGTTGTCGAGTGTTCCGATCTGCGAGCCAGCAAGAATAGCCCCTCGTTCGGCAGGAAGAAGCACTCCCGTTCCTAATTTGATCGTACTGGTGGCAGCGGACGCACGAGCCAGGCAGATCAGCGGGTCAGACTCTCTCATTACCAGCGACGGAGGTTCGTTGGCCCCTTCCTCCCACCGTCCGGGATAGTTCAAGAGGTTCTCGTCGACTGGGACAACTGGATGGTCACCCAGCCAGTAGGAATCGAACCCCAATTCTTCGGCGCGCCTTGCTACCACTGCTGGATCGTGGTCGTGATCGGCTGGGACCTGGATGATTCCGATCTTCATGCTTCTCCTGAACATTGGAGGAAGCGGTCTGAGTGTGACCGCCAACACATGACATCACCGTGTGACTTGATAGTCAAGTGTACTTTCGTTGCCAGTTACACTATCGGTGAGGCGAATCGGGGAGTCCGAGCGCCAGATAAGGCCAATTCAAATTGACATGCATGTCACCTCGAGTCCTTGGTCCGTCAGTCGCTGACGCGTTGGCGATGATGGCCGAAATGTCGACGCACCGAGCGCTATGACCTTCAAAAGGTGGTGCATCGAGCCATTGACTACCCACGAGGAGGGGAACTCCACCATGCGTGTGAGGCTGTCGGCGGATGATCGTGAACCCGCAGAGCGTCGCGCGGCAGACATCCGATCGGAAGATCGCGAGTTGCCAGATCGCACACCGCTGCCAGCGTCGCGTGCTCGCTCGAGTGATTATGGTTGAGGGTGGGTACGCGGAGGTCGCGATGTCGCGAATCATCGCTCCGTGAAGACCTTTTCGATCGAAACACTGCAAAGCCGCTCGGGAACCAGATGCAGGTCGCGGACCGGGAAGACACGCCAGTTCATCTTTCGGCGGTACTCAACCCGAGTGATCCCATTGCCATCACCCGCAGTAGAGATTTCGTATTCTTCGACGGAGTGTTGCCTGCGCTGTATGGAGTCGAGTTGATCAATCCGAACACCGCATGGGCCTTAGTTCTGGCATCCGACTCGCTCGTTCTGGGTTCTGCGGCACACAAGCTCGAAACCCACAGCTCTACGTACTCCCGCTGCATGCGGCGAATTCGTCTTTGCGCAGATTCCGGTGCGTTGTACAGGTCGCGATCCTGAATGCGAATGAGGGCGGGTGATCCTAGAGCGAAGTCGATGTGAAAATCGATCAGCTCCGCCAGGATGATTCTATTGGTGACCACGTCAGCAGCGGTGTGACGCGCCACCACGTCACGGCCCCCGCCCAGGAGGTATTCCGAGATGTCGACCAGCAGTTCGACGAGAACTGCTTCCTTGTTCGGGAAATGTCGATACACGGCAGGGCCGCTTACTCCCGCGGCAGAACCGAGATCTTCGAGTCTGACGGACGCGAATCCCCGCGCGGCGAACAACGATGCCGCGGCGGACAAGAGCTGTGACCGTCTTTCGGCTTTGCGCTGCTCGCGCAGCGTCGTCGGTTTGGGTTCGGTGTGGTGCGTCGGTTGCGTTGTCATCGCATCATTTCTGCTCAGCCACTGGACAGTTCAGTTAATCGTAGTTTACTATACGATTAGTTACATGCGATTAACTGAAATCACCTGGTTTGACGACGACTGAGGCGCGCACCATATGGCAATCGAACTGACCGCCAACAGAACCGAGCACGAACTGCTGAGCAAGCAGCTCGCCGAACGAATCGCCCGAGCCGCGCTCGGTGGAAACAAGAAATCGCGCGAGCGTCATGTGGCTCGCGGAAAACTGCTGCCCCGCGATCGGGTGAACGAGCTCCTCGATCCCGGTAGCCCGTTCCTCGAGATCTCACCGTTGGCCGCCAATGGTCTCTACGACGACGAGTGCCCCGGTGCCGGTGTGATCGCCGGTATCGGCCGCGTCTCGGGGCGCGAATGCGTCATCGTCGCCAACGACGCCACCGTCAAAGGCGGCACCTACTACCCGATGACGGTCAAGAAACACCTCCGCGCTCAAGAAATCGCCCTGCAGAACACCCTCCCGTGCATCTACCTCGTCGACTCCGGTGGCGCATTCCTCCCGCGTCAGGACGAGGTGTTTCCCGACCGCGACCACTTCGGCCGCATCTTCTTCAACCAAGCGACCATGAGCGCCAAAGGAATTGCACAGATCGCGGCGGTGATGGGTTCGTGCACCGCGGGCGGTGCCTATGTACCGGCGATGAGCGACGAAGCGATCATCGTCAAGAACCAAGGAACAATTTTCCTCGGCGGACCCCCGCTGGTGAAAGCCGCCACGGGTGAGATCGTCACGGCCGAGGAACTCGGCGGTGGAGACTTGCACTCGAAGATCTCCGGCGTCACCGACCATCTCGCCGACGACGACCGCGACGCACTGAAGCGAGTCCGCGCCATCATCTCCACGCTCGGCCCGCGCACCCCGGTCCCGTGGGACATCCTCCCCACGCGTGAACCCATTGCCGCTCAGACCGAGCTGTACGACGTCGTTCCCACCGACCCACGAACCCCATACGATGCGCGAGAGGTCATCACCCGCGTCGTCGACGCGGGTCGATTCGACGAGTTCAAGGCCGACTACGGCAAGACACTCGTCACCGGATTCGCCCACATCCACGGCCACCCCGTCGGAATCATCGCCAACAACGGCGTTCTGTTCGCCGAGTCGGCCATGAAAGGTGCCCACTTCATCGAGCTGTGCGACAAGCGCAGCATCCCCTTGGTGTTCCTGCAGAACCTGTCCGGCTTCATGGTCGGCCGTGACTACGAGGCAGGCGGTATCGCCAAACACGGTGCCAAGATGGTGACGGCCGTGGCCTGCGCGCGGGTTCCCAAGATCACCGTCGTCATCGGCGGTTCCTACGGTGCGGGCAACTACTCCATGTGCGGGCGGGCCTATTCACCACGCTTCTTGTTCATGTGGCCCAACGCGCGCATCTCGGTGATGGGCGGCGAGCAGGCAGCGTCCGTCCTTGCCACAGTCCGGGGCGACCAACTGGATGCGTCGGGTAAGCCGTGGTCGGAAGAAGACCAGGAGAAGTTCAAAGCTCCCATCCGCCAGCAATACGAAGATCAGGGCAATCCCTACTATTCGACGGCCCGGCTCTGGGACGACGGCATCATCGATCCGGCCGACACTCGGCAAGTTCTCGGGCTCGCTCTCTCGGCGTGCGCCAATGCGCCGCTCGAAGCGGTCTCCTACGGCGTTTTCAGGATGTGAGTGATATGACCACCAGCACGAGGCAGATCGATACGGTCCTGATCGCCAACCGCGGCGAGATCGCTGTACGAGTAGCGCGTACGTTGCGCCGCATGGGTATTCGGTCCGTCGCGGTGTACAGCGACGCCGACGCAGGTGCCCGCCACGTTGCCGAAGCCGACACCGCCGTGCGCATCGGACCTGCAAGCGCACGCGAGAGCTACCTTGTCATCGACAAGGTGATCGACGCAGCGAAACGTACCGGCGCACAGGCCATTCACCCGGGTTACGGCTTCTTGTCCGAAAATGCCGATTTCGCCTCTGCGTGCGCAGCCGCCGATATCGCATTCCTCGGACCGCCGGCCCGAGCAATCGAGGTGATGGGCGACAAGATCACCGCCAAGGCCGCGGTCAGCGCCTTCGGTGTCCCCGTCGTACCCGGTATCTCTCGACCCGGCTTAACCGATCACGACCTCATCATCGGAGCCGAGGATGTCGGATTCCCGGTATTGGTCAAACCTTCGGCCGGAGGCGGCGGCAAAGGCATGCGCCTGGTTGAACGCACCGAAGATCTACCCGCAGCGCTGGCCAGCGCGCGACGGGAAGCAGCATCCTCCTTCGGCGACGACACCCTCTTCCTCGAACGCTTCGTGTTGCGGCCCCGCCACATCGAGGTACAGATCCTCGCCGATCAACACGGCAACGTCATCCATCTCGGTGAACGCGAGTGCAGTCTGCAGCGCCGACATCAGAAGGTCATCGAAGAAGCGCCGTCCCCTCTACTCGACGAGGCAACCAGGGCACGTATCGGCGAGGCCGCCTGCAACACTGCCCGCAGTGTCGACTACACCGGTGCCGGGACGGTGGAGTTCATCGTTTCGGCCGACCATCCCGACGACTTCTTCTTCATGGAAATGAATACTCGTCTGCAGGTCGAACACCCGGTCACCGAACTTGTCACCGGCCTCGACCTCGTCGAGTGGCAGGTCCGGATCGCCGCCGGTGAAGCATTGACGATCACGCAGGACGACATCACCTTGACCGGGCACGCAATCGAAACGCGTGTTTACGCCGAGGATCCTGGCCGCGGATTCCTCCCCACGGGAGGCACCGTCGTCGGGCTACGCGAACCCGCCGGCGAGAACGTGCGCATCGACTCCGGGCTTGCTGTCGGCACCGAAGTCGGCAGCAACTACGACCCGATGCTCTCGAAGGTCATCGCCTACGGACCCGACCGTCCCAGCGCCCTCCGCACACTCGACCGAGCGTTGTCGGAGACCGCGGTCCTCGGTGTCGTCACCAACATCGAATTCGCACGATTCTTGCTCGCGGACAACGATGTTCGCGCCGGCAAGCTCGACACCGGACTGCTCGACCGCCGCGTCGAGGATTTTATCGCAGCTCCCGTCACCGACGAAGCACTGATTGCTGCTGCCGCAGTGGATTGGCTACAGCTCTGGCGCACCGCAGGCGATGACATCTGGGCATCGCCGTCGGGATGGCGAGTCGGGGCACACACGCCGTTCGTCCTCCGCCTCGTAGTCGGCGACAGAGCCGCGCACGTGTCCATCTCCGGCACACCGGACTCGGCGAAGGTCGCCATCGACGACTACCCTCCCAAGTCGCTGCACGCGGAGTCCACCGCCGACATCGTGAACGTTGTTATCGACGGCCGCCGAGAATCCCTCACGTTCGCACGAGACGGGGCCTCGACCTGGGTATCGAGTTCCCGCGGAACGTGGCAACTTCGCGCCGTCGCCGAACCCAGTGTCCGCGAACAGGACGCGCACTCCGGCGATGCCGAAATTCTCTCACCGATGCCCGGTTCGATCATTGCAGTTGCGGTGGAATCCGGAGACACCGTCACGGCGGGCACCGCGATCGTCGTGGTCGAGGCCATGAAGATGGAACACACACTCACCACTCCGATCGACGGCACCGTCGAACTGACTGTTGCAGTGGGAGATCAGGTCCGCGTCGACCAGCTCCTCGCCCGAATCGTTCCCACCGACACCGAAGAGGACCCATCATGACCGATCATCTGTCGTCGTCGAATCTGCCCGACGAGTACCAGCAACTGGTGAAGTCCGTCGCCGACTTCACCCGGACGGTCGTGGCCCCGGTCTCGGCGAAACACGATGCCGAGCACTCTTTCCCGTACGAGGTCGTCGCCGGGATGGCCGAGATGGGCCTGTTCGGTCTGCCCTTCCCCGAGGAATACGGCGGCATGGGCGGCGACTACTTCGCCCTGTGCCTGGCCCTCGAGGAGCTCGGCAAGGTCGACCAGAGCGTCGCAATGACACTCGAAGCCGGCGTCTCCCTCGGCGCCATGCCCGTCTACCGCTTCGGCAACGACGCACAGAAGCAGCAGTGGCTGCCCAAACTCACCGCAGGCAAGGCCCTGGCCGCGTTCGGTCTGACCGAGCCCGGTGCCGGCAGCGACGCGGGCGGCACCAAGACCACCGCCAAGCGTGACGGCAACGACTGGATCATCAACGGCAGCAAGCAGTTCATCACCAACTCCGGCACCGACATCACCGAGCTCGTCACCGTCACCGCGGTGACGGGAGTCGACGAGGCGACCGGACGCAAGCAGATCTCCTCGATCCTCGTTCCCACCGACACCCCCGGCTTCGTCGCCGAACCGGCCTACAACAAGGTCGGCTGGAACGCCTCCGACACACACCCGCTCAGCTTCACCGATGTACGAGTCCCGCAGGAAAATTTGCTCGGCCAGGAGGGCCGCGGGTACGCGAACTTCCTGCACATCCTCGACGAGGGCCGCATCGCGATCGCCGCAGTATCGGTCGGTGCCGCTCAAGGCTGCGTCGACGAGAGCGTCAAATATGCCAAGGAACGCGAGGCGTTCGGTGCCCCGATCGCCCGCAACCAGGCGATCTCGTTCAAGATCGCCCGCATGGAGGCCCGCGCACACACCGCTCGAACCGCGTACTACGACGCGGCAGCACTGATGTTGGCGGGCAAGCCGTTCAAGAAGGCCGCGTCCATCGCCAAGCTCGTCGCCTCCGAGGCCGCAATGGACAACGCCCGCGACGCGACGCAGATCCACGGCGGATACGGCTTCATGAACGAGTACGTCGTCGCACGGCACTACCGCGACAGCAAAATCCTCGAAATCGGCGAAGGCACCACCGAGGTTCAGCTGATGCTGATCGCGCGGAGCCTGGGACTGTGAGCGACAAGCGGATTCGCCAACGCGGCCTGTGGTTCGAGGAGATGGAACTCGGCACAATCTACGAACACCGGCCGGGACGCACGATCACCGAGGCCGACAACACCCTGTTCACGACGCAGACGATGAACACGCAAGCACTGCATCTCGACGCGGCGTTCAGCGAGTCGACGCCGTTCGGGCAGCGCCTGGTGAACTCGATGTTCACGGTCTCCACTGTCGTGGGCTTGTCGGTCGCCCAACTGACGCAGGGAACTATCGTCGCGAACCTCGGTTTCTCGGAGGTGTCGTTCCCCAAACCGCTGTTCCACGGCGACACCCTCTACGCCGAGACCGCGATCACCGACAAACGTGAATCCAAGTCCCGACCCGGCGAAGGCATCGTGACCTTCACCCACACCGGACGAAACCAGCACGGAGACATCGTCGCCGTGGCTGTCCGCAAAACCCTTGTACGATTGCGGCCCACTGAGGAACCGTCATGACGTGGTCTTCGCCTGGGCCTGCCTGGTTGTTTTGCCCGGCAGATCGACCGGAACGGTTCGCCAAGGCCGCCGCTCGCGCGGACGTTGTCATCCTCGACCTCGAAGACGGTGTGGCACCAGCAGACAAGGCCGCAGCACGAGAAGCCCTCATCTCCACACCGTTGGACCCCGCCACCACAGTCGTCAGAATCAATCCCCAGGGAAGCGCGGACTGGTCAGCCGATCTCGCTGCACTCGATCGTACTGACTACCAAATCGTAATGCTCCCCAAATGCGAGGGCCCACAACAAATCGCAGCGCTCGCTCCGCGCCTCGTGATTGCGCTGATCGAATCGCCTCTCGGTGCGATAAACAGCTACGTTGCGCTGGGTGCCAACAACGCCGTCGGAGCGATGTGGGGTGCCGAAGACCTCGTCGCGGCGCTTGGTGGTAACTCCAGTAGGTTCAACTACGGCGGTTACCGCGACGTCGCACAGCATGTTCGATCGCAAACACTCTTGGCGGCAAAAGCACAGGGCGTTTTCGCGCTGGACTCGGTGTTTCTCGACATAGGCGACCTGGCAGGCGTACGCGACGAGGCCGACGACGCTGTCGCAGTCGGGTTCGACGGCAAAGTAGCGATCCATCCCACCCAGGTTGGCGTGATTCGTGAGGCCTATGCCCCGGCCGAGACGGAAATCGATTGGGCGGGGCGTGTGCTCGCCGCGGCGGAGACCAATCGCGGTGTCTTCTCCTTCGAGGGGCACATGGTCGATGCCCCAGTCATCCAACACGCTCGTCGCATACTCGCGCGGGTACGTGAGGGAGACGTTCGACGGGCGGATCAGTCGCTGTCACCGGGGGCCGTAGATGCGTGATGACGCACCGACGCCTGGGCTCGCGCAAGGGATAGCTGTTCGATCGGCCGTTATGGGTGTCGACTTCGTTCAGGGTGCCTTCGACCGCGCCCGAGGAACCGACTCGGAAGACATACAAAGTTTTGTCACAGAACATATCTGGGGCGCTTTGTGGTCGCGGCCGCAACTGGACAGAGCCCAAAGAAGTTTGGTCACTATTGGAATGCTGACCGCTCTGCGCAGCCACGACGAACTTCGAGGACACGTTCGGGGGGCGCTCACCAACGGTCTGTCTCGTGAACAAATCGCCGAGGCAATTCTCCACGCCGTGGGTTACTGCGGGGCACCCGCTGCACTTGCCGCTATGCGGGTAGTCCAACAAGTCTTCGACGAGTCGAACAACGCAGATTGACTACGGTCCAACACGTTTGCAGGAACCATCGCGTCGTACAAGGCCGTCAACAGCCGACAGTGGTAGCTCACTCTGATGGAGAAAACAGGAAACCAATGACCCACGGTAGCCACACCCGGTGGCGCACTGCTGGGCGATGCCCAGATCGATTAGTAGGCGTATTGAAATGAGTCGACACGAGCACAGCCAACCGTATCCTCGAACACTTCCCGCACCCGTGACGTTGTCGCCTGAACTGGTCGACGGGATCATGCGTCGATACCGAACCGGCACAGCGATTCTTGCGGTGCCGACCGAGGAGGTGTGGGCCTGGCAGAGGAGTGGGAACTGCCATGGTTACGCCTCCTCGGTCTTCTTTCCGTCGGAGTCACTACGTGGTCCCCAGCGGCATCGAGCGGAAACGGAAGCCAAGCGCATCTGCTCGAACTGTCCAGTTCGTGTCGAATGCGCCAACTATGCACTCGCCCATCACGAACCTCACGGAATCTGGGGAGGAACGACGCCGAAAGAACGAGCGCTCATTGCGTGGGAACTGAACGGCTCTGTGAGATGAACCGGACGTGCACGTCGACCGACTTGTTCCGAAAGAGTCCGCTTTCATTTCCATCGCAAATAACACGCCCGCACCAACATTCGCCAAATAATTCGACTTCGGTGACAGATGTCTGTCGCCCGCCAACGAATGAAAAGGACTCAACAGCATGAGCGACCCCATCTCGTCCGTGATCGTGGCCGGAGCCCGAACCCCAGTCGGCAAATTGTCCGGTGCGTTGAAGAGTTTTTCCGGTTCTGACCTGGGTGGAATCGCGATCAAAGGTGCGCTGGACAAGTCCGGTGTCGCCCCCGAGCTCGTCGAATACGTCATCATGGGTCAGGTTCTCACCGCTGGTGCCGGTCAGATACCCGCACGTCAGGCCGCAGTCTCCGCAGGCATTCCGATGCATGTGCCGGCCTTGTCGATCAACAAGGTGTGCCTGTCCGGCATCGACGCGATCGCGTTGGCAGATCAGATGATTCGTGCGGGAGAGTTCGAAGTGATTGTCGCCGGCGGTCAGGAGTCGATGACGCAGGCTCCACACATGCTCGAGAAGTCCCGCGCAGGATACAAATACGGCGATGTCACCATGCGCGATCATCTCGCGTACGACGGGTTGTACGACATTTTTACCAATCAGGCGATGGGCGGGCTCACCGAAGCCTGCAATGAAGGCGCAGGCGCAAACACCCGTGAAGAGCAAGACGCATTCGCCGCGGCATCACATCAACGTGCGGCTGCGGCGTGGAAAAACAACATCTTCGACGGCGAGGTTGTACCGGTGTCGATCCCACAGCGTAAAGGCGACCCAATCGTGGTTACTCAGGACGAGGGCATCCGCGCCGACACCACCACCGACTCACTCGCCAAGTTGCGGCCGGCGTTCGCCAAGACCGGCACCATCACAGCAGGAAACGCCTCCACGATCAACGATGGTGCGGCCGCCGTTGTCGTGATGAGCAAAGCAAAGGCCGAGGCCCTCGGGCTCGAGTGGATCGCGGAAATCGGTGCCCACGGTGTCGTGGCCGGTCCTGATTCATCTCTGCAGTCTCAGCCGGCGCGCGCAATCGACAAGGCGTGTGCGAAGGAGGGGATCGATCCCAAGGATCTGGACCTGATCGAGATCAATGAGGCGTTCGCTGCCGTTGGTATCGCCTCCGCGCGTGAGCTCGGTATCGACGCAAGCAAAGTGAACGTCAACGGTGGTGCCATTGCGATAGGTCATCCGCTGGGAATGTCCGGAGCTCGAATCGCACTACACCTGGCGCTCGAACTGCGACGTCGTGGCGGCGGCATCGGTGCCGCTGCCTTGTGCGGCGGCGGCGGACAAGGCGACGCCCTCATCATCCGCGTGCCGAGACGGCGATGAGCAGCGGTAGGAACGCCTCGACACCTCATCCGAAAGCAGCGAAAATGCCCTTTTTCCCTGACGTCTACGCACCCTCGGCCGAGTTCACGGCTCAGGCGAACGCTCAGGCGGATCTCTACGCCGCCGCGGAGAAGGATCGACTCGGGTTCTGGGCCGAACAAGCCCGCCGGCTCCACTGGCACACCCCGTTCACCGAAGTGCTCGACTGGTCCGACGCCCCCGTCGCCAAATGGTTCGCCGACGGCGAGCTCAACGTCGCCTACAACTGCGTCGACCGCCACGTCCTCGACGGCCACGGCGACCAGGTCGCCATCCACTGGGAAGGCGAA
>NZ_NOXY01000002.1:0-50239 GCF_002258735.1 Rhodococcus sp. WWJCD1 | reverse complement strand
GGCCTCCCACATCTGTGGCTCTACCGGCCAGGACCCACTCCTGTCGGCAACCCACGCTTACATGCGGAGAGGCCCCAGCCAAGACCTCCATACCGTCTACTCGTGCGGAACGACGACCACCGGAACCGGGGCGGCCCGCAGTATCTTGGCCGCACTCGATCCGAGGAAGACCCGCTTGGGGCTCGCCAACCCACTCGATCCGAGGAACAGCACATCGCCCGGCTTCCAGTCGAGGTTGCCCATGGCCTCGTCCAACGAAGACCCGTCGGCGACGATCGACTGCAAGCCGTCGATATCGGGGAGAGTGCGGGCCGCGTGCTCGAGATTCTCCTGCGCGGCCGCGACCTGTCGTCGACGCGTGTCCAGTGAGGTCTCGTCGCTCGGTGCTCCGGTCGGTTCGAGAGACACCAGCGACACCAACCGGACCGGCACGTGCGCCGCGCTGGCAAGAGTGATCGCGAACGGCAACGGATTCGGTGCCGATGCCCGGGTGGGGACAGCGACGGTGAGGTCGGTGATCGGAGCGTCGGAGAGCCGGTAGCCCCGAGGTGCGAGTGCCAGTGGCACTTCGGAGGCGTGCAGAAGCTGACCGGCAACCGACCCGATCGAATGCCGATTCAACAGACCGTCGCCTGCGCCGCCGACGACGATCATGTCGGCATCGTTCTGTACGGCGAAGTCGATGAGGGCCCGGGCGAAAGACTCGTGCGAGAGCACGTGGGTGGTGACCGCGATGCCCGACGGGACCTGGGCAGCGGCGTCGTCCACCCAACCCTTCGCTTTCGCCTCCAGCAGTTTTCGGTACGGTCCGCTGCCTTCCATGACCGGTTCGTCCACGGCCATGACCAGCACGATGTCGATGGAGGCGTCGAGAGCACGAGCGAGGGCGATGGCCAGGGCTACGCCGTCGTCGCCGCTGGGAGTGGCGAGGTAGCCGACGGTGATCTTCATGAGTTTCGGTCCTTCTCTTCTAGTAAGTGTCCGGAACCTTGACTTCGGTGGACGCGGTGAGTGTCTTGCCCTGGAAGAAGTCCTTGTTGCCCACGAAGCACAGCAGCATCAGCGGGATTCCGAGTACCAGCATGCCGACGCCGAGGACGAACACTCCGCCGATCGGTCCGTAGACGGTGTAACCGTAGTCGGGTTTGATCATGTCGATTGCGCTCTGCACGAACGCCCACGTCATCGACAGTCCGCCGAGAAACGGAAAGATGCCGCGCATGAACAGGTTTCGGACGGACGAGAAGAGCGTCCGGCGGAAGTACCAGGTGCACGCATACGCGGTGATGCCGTAGTAGAACGCGACCGCGAGCCCGAGCGAGGCCACCGAATCCTGCAATGCGTTGGCGCTGACGAAGGTGAGCACCAGGTAGAACAGCAGGGCCGCGGCCCCCATCACGAGTGTGCCGAAGCCAGGGGTCATGTACTTGGGGTGCACGCTGGCGAACCGCTTGGGAATGGCCTCGTACACAGCCATCGACAGAGTTCCTCGGGCAGTGGGCAGAATGGTCGTCTGAGTCGAGGACAGCGCCGAGATCGAGACGGTCAGCAACAACAAGGACGCCACGATCGAGCCGGCGACAGGATCTCCGAGAATGGTGAGTACATCGTCGACGTTGTCCGGGTTGTTCAGGCCGATGCCGGTATCGCCGAAGCCGGCGAACGACTGCACGGCGTATCCGACGAGAACGTACGTGGCGACGAGGATCAGCGTGGTGATCACCGCGGCACGTCCCGGCGTCTTCTCCGAATCCTTCGTTTCCTCGCCGACGGCCAGGCAGGCGTCCCATCCCCAATAGATGAAGATGCACAGGATGATGGCCTGGGCCGCGTCGGACATCGTCACCCCGGTGGGAACCAACCAACTCCACTGGGGCGTGATGGCCTGAGGTCCGGCGGTGCCGGTCCCCACCTTGACCAGTGCCGTCACCGACACTCCGATGAGCACACCGAACTGCACGACCAGCAGCACGTTCTGCATGCGTTCGCTGATCAGGATGCCGCGAAAACTGACGTAGGTCATCGAGACGATGAAGAACGAACCGAGTGCGACCTTGGCCGCAGTCGACTCCGCCAAGTCCGACAGACCGAGGAACTCGAACAGATAGATGGCAGCGATCTCGGCAACGTTGGCGAGCACGATGATCGCCGAGACTGCCAGCCCCCATCCCGCCATCCAGCCGACCCACGGGCCGAATGCCTTGGTGCCCCAGGTGAACGACGTTCCGCAGTCCGGGGTGTCGCGTCCCAATTCTCGGTAGGCGAAGGCCGTGAGCAGCATCGGGACGAAAGCGATGAGAAACATCGACGGTGCTTTGTCGCCGACGGCCAGGACGACGTAGCCGAGGGTGGCGGCCAGACTGTATGCCGGCGCCACCGCCGACAGTCCGATGACGATGTTGCCGACCAACCCGAGAGCGCCGGTGTTGAGTCCCTTACCCGGAATGGTGTTCGGCGGTTCCGCAATCGACATAGGTCTCTCCGAGGTTCGAGTCGACCGAGGACGTCGGAAGGAGACCCGACAGAATCGGTCGCGTGTGTTGGATGAACACTACGATTTCCGTCGCCGATTCGCTGTGTATCGACGGAATTGTTTTCATTGGGGTAACAATGCAACGAAATGGGTCGCAGAAGTAGCAGGGTTCGCCGGAATCCGCGGACTCGCCGAGGGGTTCCGGCGGACGCGCGTACGTACGGGCTGCGCGCTACCGTCGACACATGAGCACCACGGAGAACACACAGTCTTCGATCGGTGGCAGCGCGCCACTCGATCTCGCGTCGATCAGGACAGCTCCGAAGGCGTTGCTGCACGATCACCTCGATGGCGGACTTCGACCGCAGACAGTGCTGGAACTGGCCGACGAGTGTGGTTACGACGGGCTTCCCGCCACCGACGGCGCTGCACTGGGCGAATGGTTCCGCGAGTCCGCCGACAGCGGCTCGCTGGTGCGCTACCTCGAAACGTTCGCGCACACGGTGGCCGTGATGCAGACACCCGAGGGACTGTTTCGAGTAGCGCGCGAATGCGCCGAGGATCTCGCCGACGACGGCGTCGTGTATGCCGAGGTGCGCTTCGCCCCGGAGCAGCATCTCGAACGCGGACTGACCCTCGACGAGGTCGTCACCCATACCCTCGCAGGTTTCGAGGCGGGGATCTCCGCAGCCAAGGTACGAGGCAAGAACATCACGATCGGCACCCTGCTCACCGCGATGCGACATGCGGCTCGCTCGCGGGAGATCGCGGAGTTGACGGTTCGATTCCGCGATCGCGGTGTCGTCGGCTTCGACATCGCCGGTGCCGAAGCGGGCTTTCCTCCCAGCCGCCACCTCGATGCCTTCGAGTACATGCGAGCGAGCAACGCGCACTTCACCATTCACGCGGGCGAAGCGTTCGGTCTGCCGTCGATTCAGGAAGCGGTGGCGTTCTGCGGGACCGACAGGCTCGGTCACGGAGTTCGGATCACCGACGACATCACCCGCGAGGCCGACGGCTCGGCCACGCTCGGTTTGCTGGCTGCATACGTTCGTGACACGCGAATGCCGCTCGAACTCTGCCCGAGCTCCAACGTGCAGACCGGGGCGGTCGAGTCCTTGGCGACACACCCGTTCGATCTGCTTGCACGCCTGCGCTTTCGGGTCACCGTGAACACGGACAACCGGTTGATGAGCGACACCTCGATGAGTCGCGAGATGGTCAAGCTCGTCGAGACGTTCGGCTACGGTTGGAGCGATCTCGAGCGGTTCACCATCAATGCGATGAAGTCCGCGTTTCTACCGTTCGACGAGCGGCTGGCGCTGATCGACGACGTCATCAAGCCCGGTTATGCGGTCCTGATCGGCTGACCCTCCGCTCGAGGGCCGGTCGCTATTTCTTGCGGAGCCGGCCCTCGAACTCGCGCTCGAGCGCGCGCCATGCTTCGGCCTCGACGGCGAACGGCGCGCTCGGAGCGAGTCGATCGGGACTAGGTTCGAGGGTGTACGAGACGTACCAGCCCAACGGCGTCGACGTGGCGAGCGCCTCCTCGACGGATGTGTCTTCGGCGAAATCGGCTGCATCGGTGAACAATTCGACGGCCAGATCCAGCTGATCGGCATCGACCGCAGTCGGGCCCTCGGCGAGATCGTCGGCCAGGCCGGGGAGCACGTACACGTTGTCGTCGGTGATTGTGATGTCGAGCGAGCCGTCGATGGCGGCGGTCTGAATGTCCGAGTACGTGCTGACCTGAGCGAGATCGTGGTCGTGATCGTCGGCCAGGTACCGGGCGAGCGAGCGCTCGGAGCCGAACACGCTGATCGCACCGCCGCGGCCGAGGAACACCGGTTTGTCGCCGAGGTAGCAACGCAGGGTGTACAGCGTGTCGTCCGAGGTGATGATGCGAATCGGATCGATGCCGACAGTGGTCCAGAACGTTTCCTCGGCGGCCGCCGCGGCGATCGGATCACGATCGACATCGTCGTCTTCGGAATCGTCGTCTTCGTCTTCGTCGTCGGAATCGGAGTCGATGTCGTCCGTGGCGTCATCGGCGTCGACGGCATTCTCCGCCGCTGCTGTGATCTCGGCTTCTGCTACGGCAACGGCAGCGGAATCGACGTCGGGCGAGGTGACGATGGAGTCGACTGCGTCCAGTACGTCGTCCCAGTGTTTGGCAACCGCCGCTCCGATGCGATCCCACAGTTCGGCTCCCTCACGACCGAGGAAGTTCTCGACGCCTCCGCCGACTGCCCCCACGAACGGATTGGTTCCGAAAAAGCTTGTGACGGGCCGCAATTCGCATACGTCACCGATGGAGGCGACGATGTCGAAGGTTGCCTGCAGTTCGGCGAGGACGTCGGCTTCGGGGTCCGAGGCCACCAGCTCCGGTACGGCCACCAGATCGAAGCGATGCAGATCGTCGGGCTCGAGCTCGTACGCCGCCAGAGCGGAGACCACCGGCCATGACGGATGGTCGGTGAGATCGTTGTCGTCGTCGGATCGGACGAACGCCGCGAGCTCTGCGACGGTCGAGAATCCGTACAGATCTTCCTCGTGTCCGAGGAATGCCTCCCACTCGTCGTCGCCTTCTCGCCACTCCGGTGCCCACAGTGTCGAGAAGTCACCGGCGGTGAGACCGAGTTCGATCGGGATGATGTCTCCAGCCATGGCGCGAAGCCTATCTCAGGAGTCTGTGAACGACGCTTGCAGACTTTGCAGGATGCCTTCGCGGTGGTCGAGTGCCCCAGCGGCGGCCTCGGCAGCCACGGAGGTGATCGTCGACGCGAGTACGCGAGCGGTCACCGATCCGAGGTTCTCGGCGAGTTCGAGTTCGACCATGGCACCAGATCCATCGGCGACGACGGTCACCAGGTTGTCCGGAGAGGTGACTCGAAACCTGACGCGGTCCAGTCGCTCGTGAGTCTCGCGCAGAGTGTCCAGTCGGTGCTGGGCTCCGCCGACCAGAGCGTCGACTTCGGTGGTGTGCGTGTGGGTCATGCCTGCCTCAACCAACTCGCGGGGGCGACATCCTCGGCCGAGTCCTCGTTCGCATCGGCGGCCACTCGGGCGCTCGTGGGTAATCCGAGGCGATCGAGAACGTCGGCAGGAACGCCGTCTTCGGCCAGCAGGGTACGGCGCTGGGCGCGGGCCGCGGCGCTCGCCCGCTCGCTTTGCTGCAGAATCGTCGCCGCCAATGCGCCTCCGCCGTAACGCAGTTCGCGCTCGTCGATGGCAACTGCGATCGGTAGCCCGTGTTCGGTGGAGCGCACTGTCACCGATCCCGATCTGGTTCCCGATACCGCACTGACAACGGTGGTGTCCGAGTCCGTCACTGGCCGGCCCTTCATTCGGTCGGACGGTAGAAGCCCTTGAAGCCCATACCGCTGTTGGTCGTTCGGATCGGTCCGACCTGCACCGGATCTCCGGCTTCGACCAGCTGGCCGTTGCCGATGACCATGGCCACGTGGCCGTCCCAGACCGCAAGGTCGCCGGGCATCACCTCACCCGGTGCCACGGCCGAGCCGATGCCTTGTTCCTGCGCCAGACGGGGGATCTCGACGCCCTGTTGCGAGTACGCCCACTGAGTCAATCCGCTGCAGTCGAGCCCGCTGCCCGGAGTGGTACCGCCCCACGCGTAGGGCACGCCCTGTTGCGTCAATGCACTACGAACGGCACCCGCGGCCTCGGGGTTCGGTGCGGTGACGATACTGCCGTCGGGCAACCGCACTTCGACGCCGCGACCGGCGCTGTCGGTCGACCGGGAAGAATCGGCGGCCGGATCACCCAGATAGTTCAGTGCGCCACCGCCGCCACCACCCGGCAGGTCGGCTCCGGTAGCAGGGGAGGACAACGACTGCGCGAACGTCTTCGCCAATTTCTCACTGGCCTCGATCACCTGCGACGTGGCAGGTGAGGTCATGAGATTCGAGGAAGATCCGGGTGCAGGTACGGGTCCTCCGCCCACAGGTGCGGGCACCGTCGGCGGAGCGGCGAGTGTCCCGACTTTCGCAGTGTGCGCGGCCAATTCGGCTCGAACACGGGCAACCACCACCAGAGCCCGCTCGAGGTGCTCGATGGCTGCCGAGATCAGCATGGTCTGCCCTACCGGCGTAGCGATGATCGGTCCGGCCGAGAGTGCGATGCCCACGAACGACGCCGCGATGGCCTGCAGTTCGAGGAAACCCTGGTTGGTATCGCGGCAGGCCTGATCGACGACGGCAGCGATGTCGTCGGCGTGGTCCGCGAGGGCGATCGCGGACGAGTGTGCGTTCTCGGCGTATCGAATTGCGGCGTCGGCGGCGGCACCGTTCCAATTCGCGGCGAGCTCGGTGATCGCGACCCTGCCGACTCCCTGCGCCGCCTCGATCGCTGCCGAAGACACACGAAGCACATCGGCCGGACCCCCGGTGGGAACCGCTCCGTTGCCGAAGGCACCGAGCAGGTCGACGATCGGACGGGCCAACAGATCGATCATGGCCGTTACCGCGCGTCCGGCGCGATACCGGCCGCCGAGCCCGCGACGGTTGCTCCGGTGCCGGCATCGGTGAGGGCGTACGACACCGCCGATGCCGTGGCCGCGGAACCGATGCTCGCCACCGATCCGGCCAAGCGCACCACGGCGTCGGTGTGCGCAAGATGGGTACCGGTGACAGCACCGAGAAATTCCTGTCCGATCAGGCCGAACACCGGTGCGAGCACGGCTGGACCGCACGCAGCAGCGGCAGCGCCCGCCGCGGCGATCTGTTGGGCCATGGTCGACGCCACCGCACTGTATGCGAGGACCCCCTCGGTGTCGACGACGAGTTCGGCCATCAGTGCCCCCTGAGAAAGCAATCGATTCAGGGCCGCCGAGTGCGACGCCCAACTGGTTCGACGCGGGTGCCCGCCATTCGGTTCCCCTGACTTGCCGTTCGCGTCCGACCACCGAAGTCCTATCCTGGACGGCATGGAAACACACGTGGTCGACCACCCACTGGCCGCAGCCCTGCTCACCACGATGCGGGACGAGCGCAGCGACAATGCCACGTTCCGGACGGCTCTTCGTCAACTCACCCACATGCTGGTCTACGAGGCCACCCGAGACGCCGCCATCGATACCTTCGAAGTGCGCACCCCCGTCGCCGTGACCGAGGGCACCAGGCTGGCACGCCCGCCGTTGCTCGTACCGGTTCTGCGTGCAGGTCTGGGCATGGTGGAGAAGGCCAGCAGTCTGATTCCGCAGTCCCGCGTCGGATTCGTGGGGATGGCCCGGGACGAACAGACGCATCAGCCCGTCCCGTACATGGAGTCCTTGCCCGACGATCTGTCGCAGACGCCGGTATACGTGCTGGACCCCATGCTGGCCACCGGCGGGTCCATGGTGCACACGATCGAACTGCTCGTCGGTCGCGGTGCGGCGGAGGTTACGGCCATCTGCGTCGTGGCCGCTCCCGAAGGTGTTGCCGCGCTGGAAGCCTCGGGCCTGCCGGTCCGATTGGTGGCAGCGAGCATCGACGACGGCCTGAACGAGAACGCGTTCATCGTCCCCGGCCTCGGTGACGCAGGCGATCGTCAGTTCGGTCCGCGCTGACCTCCGCTACCGCCGCCCGCTTGGTCCTCGGGGTCTCCTGGCCCTCGGAGGCGGCACCTGCACCCCGCCCGAGATTACGGGTGCTCGATGTCGACACCGAGCATATCGAGTTTCACGAACTGGTCGGCCGCACATTCGGTTACCGCGCGCCGGGTGCTTCGACCGATCGGTACTGCACCGGGCGCATGGCATTTCGGGCCGACGGCCCGCCGTGCTACGTGCCGTGCCCCGGCCTGGAGCGCGCCGTCGCGTCGGGCCAGTGCGCGACCTGCGCCGACAAGGACAGTTTTCGATTCGTGCACACCGTGCATCGCAGCGGCTTCGTCTCGCGTGATCTGGAAAAGCATGTCATGCAACCGCATTGGCTCTATCTGGCGGCATTCGCGAACGGCACCTTCAAGATCGGGACGGCAGCGGACACACGTAAGTGGGGCCGGCTCGCCGAGCAAGGAGCCATTTGTGCGCGGTACGTCGCCCACGCCGACGACGGGAAAGCTGTTCGGGTGGCCGAGGATCTCGTGACCGAGTCGATGGGGCTTCGGCAAGCAGTGCGATCCGCGGCGAAAGCGGCCTCGCTGTGTCTACCGATCGACGTCGAGAAGCTCGACGCCGCCACCGCTGCCCGGGCCGAGCAGGTCCGCGAGATGCTGACCGGCGCGGGCATCGCAGGGTGCACCCCGATCGACGAACGATGGACGCCACCCGCCGGACGCGAAGCGTTGAGCGAGAACGTCAGTCGCGTCACCTACCCCGCGGATGTCGCGACCGGAGCTCATGGACTCGAAATCAGGACATGCGTCGGGCAGGCGGTGATCGCCACTGTGGACGACGACACCTACGTCGTGGATCTGGCAGCACTCAAAGGTCGGCAAATAGAACTCGGTGCCTTCACCTCGGATCTGCCCGCGGTGCAATCGGCCCTGTTCTGACTCCGGGGGTCCGTCGCGTCTAGAGCTGCTGGGCGAAGGTGGTCAGCTCGGCCAGCAGTTCGGCCGCCGTCGCCCGCGCTCGCGTCAGGTCCTCGGGGCTGTCGACCTGCTCGATCACTTCGAGGTACGCCTTGAGCTTGGGTTCGGTACCGGACGGCCGCACGATCACCCGCAGTCCCGATCCGCTGATTTCGACTGCGTCGGTGCGCAACTCATCGTCACGGTCACTGTAGTCCAGTACGGCGACAGGGCGGCCGGCCAGTGTCGTCGGCGGTTCGCTACGCAACCTGCGCATCATGTTCCCGATCTCGGCGAGGTCCTGCACCCGCCGCGAGACCTGCGCACCCAGGTGTACGCCGAACTCGACCGCAAGGTCGTCGAGCACGTCGAGCAGGGTGCGCCGGTCCTGTTTCAGGCCGGCGGCCAGATCTGCGAGCACCACCGCTGCCGAGATACCGTCCTTGTCGCGCACCACATTCGGATCGACGCAGTGCCCGATTGCCTCCTCGTAGGCGTACACGAGACCCTCGCCCGCGCGGACGAGCCATTTGAATCCGGTCAGGGTGCGGGCATAGCGGGCACCACGCGCCGGAGCGAGCGCGGAGAGCAGTTGCGACGAGACGATGGTGTTGGCCACCAACGGGTCGGCGGGCGCATCGGCGAGGAGATGGTTCGCGAGCAGTGCTCCGGTCTCGTCGCCGGTCAGCATGCGCCACCCGCCGTCCGTGGGCACCCCGACCGCACAGCGATCGGCATCGGGGTCGAGGGCTATCGCGACATCGGCGTCGATCGCAGCCGCGAGAGCGAGCACCGCATCGGCGGCGCCCGGCTCCTCGGGGTTGGGGAACGTGACGGTGGGGAACGCAGGGTCGGGCTCGAATTGTTCCTCGACCACCTGGACGTCGCGGAACCCTGCTCCACGCAGCGCCGCTGTGGCCAGCTCGCCGCCGACGCCGTGCAGCGCCGTGAGGGCGATGCGGATATCTCGGCGCGTCGAACGAGGCAGTGCAACAACCGAATCGAGGTAACGCGCAGCGATGTCGGTACCGCTGGGTTCGACGATCGAACGGGGAACGTCGACCGCGTCGCCGGTGGCGGCGATCAGCGTCTCGATCTCCGCGTCACTCGGCGGGATCAGTTGCGAGCCGCCGCGGAGGTACACCTTGTAGCCGTTGTCCGCCGCGGGGTTGTGTGAGGCGGTGATCTGCACGCCGAGCTCGGCGTCGAGGGCGCGTACCGCGAAGGCTACGACGGGAGTCGGGAGCGGTCGAGGCAGCAAGACCACCGAAAATCCCTGGGCGGACAGGGTTTCCGCGGCCGCGAAGGCGAACTGTTCGGAGCCGGTTCTGGCGTCGCGGCCGACGACGACGGTCGACCCGCCGAGGCCCTTCTCGATCAACCATGCTGCGATTCCGGCGGTGGTCTTCACCACTACCGCCTCGTTCATCCCGTTGGGTCCCGCGCGTACCGGTCCTCTCAAGCCCGCCGTGCCGAACGTCAGTGGGCCACTGAACCGATCGGTGAGTTCGGCATCGGACAGGCTGCGCAGTTCGTCACGGGTAGTGGGGTCCGGATCGCCTGCGATCCAGCGCTGCACGCGTTCGGAAAGCTCCTCGGTCACAGCCGAGTGACCAATTCGTGAAGCAAGGCACCCATCCGGGCAGCGGAATCCTTACCGGCAGCGAGTACTTCGGTGTGGTTGAGGTGCTCGCCGGTCATTCCGGCCGCAAGGTTGGTGACCAGCGAGATGCCGAGGACTCGAGCGCCCTTCGCCCGTGCGGCGATCGTCTCGTGCACCGTCGACATACCCACGAGGTCTGCTCCGAGAGTGCGCAGCATCCGGATCTCGGCAGGCGTCTCGTAGTGGGGGCCGGGCAGACCGGCGTAGACGCCGTCTTCGAGAGACGGATCGATCTGGGCCGCAAGAGCGCGAAGTTCGGGGGAGTACGCGTCGACCAGATCGACGAACTCGGCACCGACGAGAGGCGAACGTGCGGTGAGGTTGAGGTGGTCGGAAATCAGGACGGGCTGCCCGACGCTCATGCCATCGCGAATTCCGCCTGCGGCATTGGTCAGCACGACGGTCGTCGCGCCTGCGGCGATCGCGGTGCGCACTGGGTGCACGACGCGTCGCAGGTCGTGACCTTCGTAGGCGTGGGTGCGGCCCTGCAGCAGCAGGGTGTGGGTACCGCCGACGTCCACCGAGGTGATGGTGCCCGAGTGACCCGACGCCGACGGCGGCGCGAAGCCGGGCAGGTCGGCCATGCGCACGGTCGCGGTGGGAGAGCCGAAGACATCGGCTGCTGCCTGCCAGCCGGAGCCGAGGACGATGGCCACGGAATGGGTGTCGACTCCGGTCGCCGCGGCGAGAGCGTCGGCGGCGGTGCGCGCGGCCCCCTCGGGGTCGGTCACGGGGTCGGTCTCATGTGCGTCGGTGGTTGCCACGATGAACAACAGTAGGAGATCGACGCGATGGATGTGCGACCGATGGAGGTTGCCACCAGCAAGTTACCCCCGAGTAGTATCCGCTGCATGCCTTATCTCGAACGCGACGGCGACGTCCACATCCTGTTCCTCGGTGCCCAGGACGGCGCGGACAATCCGGAGAATCGGTTCCACCCGGACTGGATCGACGCCACCCACGCGTTGCTCGACGAGGTCGAGGCGTCGACCGGTCCGGCGGCACTGGTCACCACGTCGGCGGGCAAGTTCTACAGCAACGGTCTCGACACCGATTGGCTCTTCGCCAACCTGGACAAGATCACCTGGTACCTCGACCGTGTCCACACGCTCTACACCCGGCTCCTGGCGTTTCCGATGGCCACCGTCGCGGCAGTTCAGGGCCATGCGTTCGGAGCAGGCGCGATGTTCGCCACCTCGCACGACTTCCGTATCCAGCGCGCCGACCGAGGCTTCTACTGCCTGCCCGAGGTGAACCTGAACATGCCGTTCACCGTGGGGATGTCCGCGTTGATCAACTCCCGGCTGCCCAAGCAGACGGCCGTCGAGGCAATGACGACCGGTCGCCGCTACGGCGGTGCCGACGCCGTGACCGCCGGAATCGTCGAGGCGACGGCACCGGAGGAGTCTTTGGTGTCCGATGCGGTCGCGAAGGCTGCGGCGCTGACGAGCACCCGGGGTGCAAATCTTGCCGGTATCAAGGCACGTATGCACGTGGATCTGCTCGCCGCGCTGAACACCGCAACCGACGACAGCAACTTCAGCTTCGGAAAGTAGCAAGCCGGTCTCTGCCTGCAAGTCGGCACAGCCGTTCCGACACTCGGCCACGCTAGTGACACACTGTCTCTCGTGACGGACGAATCGAACAGTGCTGCTGTGGCCAATGCCATGGACCGCGCCCTGGCCGCCGCGACCGGCGAACTGGTCGCACTGTCGCACTCGATTCATGCCGAGCCCGAGCTGGCGTTCGAAGAACATCGCAGCGTCGCCAAGATCCTCGAAACGCTCAGAGCCCACGATTTCGAGATCGAGTCGAACGTGGCAGACATGGATACCGCGTTCACCGCGTCGTTCGGCAGCGGGGACCTGGTGATCGGTATCTGTGCGGAGTACGACGCCCTGCCGGAGATCGGTCATGCGTGCGGGCACAACATCATTGCGGCGTCCGCGGTGGGGGCGGCGCTTGCATTGGCTCCGGTCGCCGACGCTCTGGGCATCACCGTCCGAGTGCTCGGCACCCCGGCCGAGGAGACCGGCGGCGGCAAGGTGCTGATGCTCGAGCGCGGAGTGTTCGACGGCATCGGCGCGGCACTGATGGTCCACCCCGGACCCTTCGACATCGTCGGTGCGACGTCGCTGGCTCTGGCCGACGTCGCCGTGCAGTTCACCGGCCGCGCCGCGCATGCCTCGGCCGCTCCGGAATGGGGAATCAACGCAGGCGATGCGGTCACCATCAGCCAGGTGGCGCTCGGTCTGCTGCGTCAGCACCTGGCACCCGGTCAGCAGTTCCACGGCATCGTCAGCGATGGCGGGGCCGCGCCGAACATCGTTCCCGGCCATGCCGAGTTGCTCTATTACCTGCGCGCGAACACCACGGAGTCGCTCGAGGCGCTGACGACGAAGGCGTTCGCGTGTTTCGAGGCCGGGGCACTTGCCACCGGGTGTACTCACGAGATTCGTACGGTGTCACCGACATACGCTGCGTTGACGCCGGATTCGTGGCTGGTCGCGGCTTTTCGTCAGGAGATCGAAGCGTTGGGCCGATCGCCGTTGGCTCCGGATTTGGAAGGATTTCGCCCGTTGGGCAGCACAGACATGGGAAACGTGACGAATGTTCTACCCGGTATCCATCCCGTCGTCGGGCTCGACGCAGGCGGGGCGGTGACGCATCAGCCGGAGTTCGCCGCTGCGTGCGTCACCGAGTCCGCCGACCGAGCATTGCGCGACGGAGCCCTCGGTCTGGCCAGAACTGCCGCGCGTGCTGCAGCCGATCCCAGCACTCGGGCCCGCCTGCTCGACAGCGTGAGCGTCCGATCGGCTGGGCAACAGTGAACACTCGTGAGGCCGCGATCGATCGGTGGATCGAGTCGCACACGGCAGATCTGTCGCTGTGGCGTCGGCACATTCACGCCAACCCGGAACTCGCTCGACGCGAATTCGGCACCACCGCATTCGTGATCGAACAACTGGAAGCAGCGGGCCTGTCACCCAAGCCCCTCCCCGGCGGAACGGGGTTGATCTGCGACATCGGACCCGACGGTCCTCGTGTCGCGTTGCGGGCAGACATGGATGCCCTACCGCTGCAGGAGAACACCGGCGCGGCGTATTCGTCGACTGTGCCAGGGGTATCGCACGCCTGCGGCCACGACGCGCACACCACGGTGCTGCTCGCGACCGGGCTGGCGCTGGCATCGCTGCCGGATCTGCAGTACGGGGTGCGCCTGATCTTTCAGCCCGCCGAGGAGGTCATGCCCGGGGGTGCGCTGGACGCGGTGGCCGCGGGCGCGCTCGACGGTGTCACCAAGATCTTTGCGCTGCACTGTGATCCGCGGCTCGAGGTGGGGCAGGTCGGCGTTCGTGTCGGTGCCATCACCTCCGCCGCCGACACCGTCGAGCTGCGGCTGGACTCACCCGGCGGTCACACGTCGCGGCCACACCTGACGACGGATCTCGTGTACGCGCTCGGCACGGTGATCACCGGCCTGCCCGGGATGCTGAGCAGGCGCATCGATCCTCGGACCAGCACGGTCATGGTGTGGGGAGCGGTGGTGGCGGGCCAGGCCCCCAACGCCATTCCGCAGACCGGCATGCTGACCGGCACCGTCCGCACCGGCGATCACGAGACCTGGGCGTTGCTCGAACCGTTGGTCCGCGAGATCGTCACCGGATTGCTCGCACCCACCGGGGTGCAATTCGAGTTGCACTACCGCCGCGGCGTACCGCCGGTGGTCAACGACCCCTCGTCCACGCACACCTTCGAGAAGGCGATCACACGCGTCGGGGCAACCGCCCTCGCCGATACCGCGCAGTCCGGTGGCGGCGAGGATTTCTCGTGGTACCTCGAAAGGGTGCCGGGGGCGATGGCTCGGCTGGGCGTATGGCCAGGTACCGGCCCCCAACTCGACATCCATCAGCCCACGTTCGATCTCGACGAGCGAGCACTGGCCGTGGGTGTGAAGGTGATGACCGGAATCGCGCTGGATCCGAACTAGGGGCAGGGAACGAGATGGCTTTCGAAGTGTCGCCGATCGGAATCGTTCGATCCGACCGTGCCGAGGTGGTGGACGACAACTGGGGATCCGTCGAGTCCGTCATCGACCTCGACCGGACCGTGCTCGACGTCGACGCGACTCTCGGTCTTGCCGACTTCTCGCACCTCGAGGTCGTCTACGGCTTCCACCGATGTGATCCGGCGGCGACGACCACCGGCTCGCGCCACCCCCGCGGCGACACGACGCTTCCTCGGGTGGGAGTCCTCGCCCAACGCGTCAAGGACCGCCCCAACCATCTCGGAGTGTCGCGGTGCGAGATCGTCGACGTCGACGGACTGCGCATCCGAGTTCGAGGTCTCGACGCTATCGACGGCTCACCGGTCCTCGACGTCAAACCGTTCCTGCAGTCCATGGTTCCGGAGCGTGCGGACGTGACCGAGCCGGCCTGGGTGGCGTCGGTGATGAAGAACTACTTCTGATCTGCCCTTCGAGCTACGAGGCTGTGCCGGGACCGACGTTGCGGCTGTTGCGGGTTCGTAGGTCTCGGACGTATTCGGCTGGGGCACCGGCAATTTCGGCTGCTTCCGCCATCACTCCGAGATAGCGGGCCGACGGCAGGCCACCCTCGTAGGCGTCGAGCACGTACATCCACGCCAGTACCGGCTCACGGCCGGTCTCGATGCGTAGTCGGATCTTGCGGTGAATGCCGAGTTCGGAGCCCTCCCAGCGATCCAGACTTTCCTCGTCCTCGTCCGATACGTCGTAGAGGACGACGAAGACCTGAGAGTCGGGATCCTCGACGATCGTGGCGAGCGCGCCTTCCCAGCCGATGTCGCCGCCGCCGAAGGTCAACCGCCATCCGTGCAGCCACCCGGTTCCCGACAGGGGGGAGTGTGGGCATCGCTGCAACATCTGCTCCGGATGCATGTTCGATCCGTAGGCGGCATAAATTGGCACGTCGGCCAGCCTAAACCGTATCGGTGCCGGTTGACGCGTCGTGGTCCTGTTTCGGTGAGTCGTCGCAGGTCCGGTCGCCTCCCGGGTCACCGAAGCCAGCCCTACCGACGCGCCGGGGCGGCCTCTGCAATACCGTTGAGGAGACAAAGCGAGAGAATTTCGAGCACGCGAGAAGAGGATCAATGACCCGGATTGTGATCATCGGTGGTGGTCCGGCAGGGTACGAAGCAGCATTGGTAGCCGCCCAGCACGGCGGACGGGTGACGCTCGTCGATTCCGACGGTATCGGCGGTGCCTGCGTTCTGTGGGACTGCGTGCCGTCGAAGACGTTCATCGCCTCGACCGGCATTCGCACCGAAATGCGTCGAGCCAGCGACCTGGGTATTTCGCTCGATCCATCGCAGGCCGCCGTTGCGCTTCCGAAGATTCACGACCGAGTCAAGAGTCTCGCGCAGGCTCAGTCGGCCGACATCGCCCACCGCGTCACCTCGGTCGGCGTCGAACTCCTGGCCGGCCGCGCCGAGATGATCGACACCCATGTCGGTATGGCCTCGCATCAGATCAAGGCGGTGTTGGCCGACGGCGAGGAACGCATCCTCGACGCCGACGTCGTCCTCATTGCGACCGGCGCCCGCCCCCGCGTGGTCAAGGGAGCCGAGCCCGACGGCGAACGCATTCTCAACTGGCGTCAGCTCTACGACCTCGAGGCCCTACCCGAGCACTTGGTTGTCGTCGGATCCGGTGTGACCGGTGCCGAGTTCGTCTCGGCCTACACCGAGATGGGCGTCAAGGTCACCGCGGTCTCGAGCCGCGACCGCGTCCTCCCACACGAGGACGAGGATGCCGCTCTGGTCCTCGAGGACGCGTTCAACGAGCGAGGTGTCACCCTCGTCAAGCACGCCCGTGCGGACTCGGTGGTTCGCACCGACGACGGTGTTCTCGTCACGCTGTCGGACGGCCGCACCGTCGAGGGCAGTCACGCGCTGATGACCGTCGGATCGGTTCCCAACACCTCCGGTCTCGGACTCGAGAAGGTCGGCATCGAACTCGACAAGGGTGGATACCTGCGAGTGGACCGCGTATCTCGTACCGCGGTCGCGGGCATCTACGCAGCCGGTGACTGCACCGGTCTGCTGCCGCTGGCCTCGGTCGCGGCGATGCAGGGCCGCATCGCGATGTACCACGCACTGGGACAGGCCGTGAGCCCGATCAAGCTCAAGACCGTGGCCTCCGCGGTGTTCACGCGGCCCGAGATCGCGTCGGTCGGCGTCGCACAGTCCAAGATCGACGCCGGTGACGTACCAGCGCGCGTGGTGATGCTGCCACTGACCACAAATCCGCGAGCGAAGATGAGCGGGCTCAAGCGCGGTTTCGTCAAGATCTTCTGTCGCCCGGCCACCGGCGTCGTCATCGGCGGCGTTGTGGTCGCCCCGAGTGCGTCGGAGCTGATTCTGCCCATCGCGATGGCGGTGCAGAACAACCTCTCGGTCAACGACCTGGCCAACACGTTCTCGGTGTATCCGTCGTTGTCGGGATCGGTCATCGAGGCTGCGCGTCAGCTGATGGCGCACGACGATCTGGACTGATCTCACAATGTGAGAATTGCGTTTCATATTTCGGTAGCACGTGAGACAGTCGAGAGAGCGGACACACCCGTCCGCTCTCTCCTCGACTCAGCGGATCCGCGGGCCGTTCCTTCGTTCCTGCTGCCCCGGAGTCTCCTTCATGCCTACTACTCACCTCCCCGTCGGCTTGGCCCGACGTACCGCATCGTTGTCCAGCTCGGCCATCCGTGATCTTCTTGCCCTCACCGCACGCGACGACGTCATCAGCCTGGCGGGAGGCCTGCCGGCCACGGATCTGATCCCCGTCGACCGCATCGCGGCTGCTGCCGACGCGGTACTGCGGAGCCCCGATGCCGTCCAATACTGCGAGACTGCCGGTCATCGCACGCTGCGCAGCGTGATCGCGGCCAGAGAGAGCGCCGTGCGCGGGGGAGTGACGGTTCCGACGGACACCGTCGTCGTCACGCACGGATCGCAGCAGGCCCTGACGCTGCTCGCGCAGGCGCTGATCGACCCGGGTGCCGTTGTCGTCGTTGACGAGCCCGCGTATACCGGTGCGCTGCAGGTGTTCTCGATCGCCGAGGCACGGATCGAGGCAATCGAAATCGACGACGACGGGATGGACACCGCGGAACTCGAACGACGGTTGACGGCGGGGCTGCGTCCCGCGGTGGTCCACACGGTCGCCAACTTCCACAACCCTCGCGGGGTCACGATGAGCGAGCACCGGCGTCGGCACCTCGCGGCGCTCGCGGATCACTACGGATTCTGGGTGATCGAGGACGACCCGTACGGCGAGATCTGGTTCGCAGCAACAGGCTCTGTGCACGGTACGGGCGCACCGCCGCCGCCGATAGCCTGTTTCGGCGATCGCGTCATCCGGCTGTCGAGTGCGTCGAAGATCCTCGCTCCGACGCTGCGTGTCGGCTGGTTCGTCGCACCACCCGCCGTGTGTGCGGCTGTGGAGCTCCTCAAGCAGGGTGCCGATCTGTGCGGTTCCTCGATGACGCAGCTGATGGCGGCGAGCATGCTCGGCGACACTGCATGGTTGGACGCGCACTTGACGACACTGCGTCGCGAGTATTCTTGCCGTGCAACGGCATTGACGGATGCGCTCGATGCCGAGTTCTCCGCGCGGCTCACGGTCTCGCGCCCGACGGGTGGAATGTTCGCCTGGGCGACGTTCGAGGACGGGACCGATACGAGCGAGTTGCTCGCGGTCGCCCTGGAGCATGGAGTCGCCTTCGTTCCCGGCTCGGCGTTTGCGTCGGCCGAGCAGTACGGCCGCTCGCTCCGGTTGAGCTTCGCGGGATCGACCCCGGCAGAGCTGGCGGAGGCGGTGCGTCGATTGGGCGCTGCACACACGTCCATCCGCACTCGCTGACCTCGCGGAGCCCGGTCGGCAGGTTCTGCGCGTGGCGGACCTGGGGCGGTAACCTGACATGCACGTAGTGCGCGGGGTTTTTCGACGGATAGGGAGCGTCACAGTGAGCAACCGATCGAACACGAAGTTCCTCGGACCCACCCAGCGGGTGGAGGCGTGGGACCAGCTCGGAACCGAGCAGTTCGACGTCGTGGTCGTCGGCGGTGGCGTCGTCGGCTCCGGTGCGGCCCTCGACGCGGCGACGCGGGGTCTGAAGGTGGCTCTGGTCGAGGCGCGTGATTATGCGTCGGGCACCTCGTCTCGCTCGTCGAAGATGTTCCACGGCGGGCTCCGCTATCTCGAGCAGCTCGAGTTCGGGCTCGTACGCGAGGCGCTGCACGAACGAGAACTCTCGTTGTCCACACTCGCACCTCACCTGGTCAAGCCGCTGAAGTTTCTGTTTCCGCTCACTCATCGCCTGTGGGAGCGCCCGTACATCGCCGCGGGCATCTTTCTCTACGACCGGATGGGTGGGGCCAAATCGGTTCCGCAGCAGAAGCATCTGACGCGTTCCGGTGCGTTGCGGATGTCGCCCGGCATCAAACGGAAGTCGCTGATCGGCGGAATTCGGTACTACGACACCGTCGTCGACGATGCCCGGCACACCATGACCGTCGCCAGAACGGCCGCTCACTACGGCGCGGTGGTTCGTACATCCACCCAGGTCGTCGGGTTCCTGCGGGAGGCAGATCGCGTATCCGGTGTGCGAGTGCGCGATTCGGAGACCGGTGCCACCACGGAAGTACGCGCACACGTGGTGATCAACGCCACCGGCGTGTGGACCGACGAGATCCAATCGCTGTCCAACATGCGCGGACGGTTTCGGGTGCGAGCATCGAAGGGTGTGCACATCGTGGTGCCGCGCGACCGAATCGTCAGCGAAGCCGCGATCATTCTGCGCACCGAGAAATCCGTGCTCTTCATCATCCCGTGGGGTGCGCACTGGATCATCGGCACCACCGACACCGACTGGAATCTCGATCTTGCCCATCCGGCCGCGACCAAGGCCGACATCGACTACATCCTGGGTGAGGTCAACGGTGTGCTCGTCACGCCGCTCACCCATGAGGACATCGACGGTGTTTATGCGGGCCTGCGGCCACTGCTGGCAGGCGAGAGCGACGAGACCTCCAAGCTCTCTCGCGAGCACGCGGTCGCTCGCGTGGCACCGGGACTCATCGCCATCGCCGGCGGCAAGTACACGACCTACCGAGTGATGGCCGAGGACGCCGTCGATCTGGCGGCGGAGGACATTCCGGTGCGGGTGGCGTCATCGATCACCGAGAAGGTGCCCCTCGTCGGTGCCGACGGTTACTTCGCTCTGGTCAATCAGGCACCGCATCTGGGCGAGATGTACAACTTGCATCCACATCGGGTGACGCACCTGCTGGACCGATACGGTTCGCTGATCGACGAGGTGTTGGCGATGGCGGACGGGAAACCCGAACTGCTGCAACCACTCACCGATGCACCGTCCTATCTGCAGGTCGAGGTGGTCTATGCGGCGGCGGCGGAGGGCGCGTTGCACCTGGAGGACGTGCTGTCGCGTCGTACCCGGATTTCCATCGAGTACTCGCACCGTGGGATGAACTGCGCGGGTCAGGTGGCAGCGTTGATCGCGCCTGTTCTGGGGTGGGACGAGGCCATGGTCGATCGTGAAGTCGAGACCTACCGCGCCCGGGTGGAGGCCGAGATCGAATCGCAGCGCCAGCCCGACGACGAATCGGCGGACGCTTTGCGGGTCGTCGCTCCTGAGGCCCGACAGGAAATTCTGGAACCGGTTCGCGGGTTCTGAGTCAGCGAGTTCGCACCAGTGTTCTGGGTGCGCGAGCCGCCGTTGCGCCGGAGACGGCCATGACCAGCAGGGTGAGTATCGCCAATGTCAACATGGGATCCATGGTGATCGGCGAAGCTGTGAGCAGGCTTGGTCTCACCTGACAGTGAGCCGTCAGGTTTGGTCCCGGCGGTGCTGATCAGAGTGAGTATGCGAGTCGAGCTGCGCTCGCAGGAACGCCCTTTCGGCCGGCGACGGGTCGAGAGCCAGAGCGGTTGTTCGTGCACTTCTGGCTTCCTCCGCCCGGCCGAGTCGATCCAGCATCACAGCTCGACAGGCATGCCAGAGATAGTGCCCACTCAGAGAGTCGATGGCGTCGAGTGCATCGAGTCCGGCGGCAGGACCCTGACTTTCCCCGACGGCGACACCTCGGTTGAGTGCCACGATCGGTGTGTTCTCCACGACGGCAAGAGCGTCGTACAGCACGACGATCCGAGACCAGTCGGTGTCGGCGTAGGTTGCCGCACCGGAGTGACATGCTGCGATGGCTGCCTGGATGGTGTATCGGCTGGGGTGGGTGTCGTTTCGCCGTAGCGCACTGTCCACCCACTGCATGCCCTCCTCGATGGCCTCTCTGTTCCAGCGAGATCGGTCCTGATCTTCGAGCCTGACCAGGCCGCCCTCCCCGTCCGTTCTCGTGGCCCGGCGCGAATCCGTGAACAGCATCAATGCCAGCAGCCCTCGAAGAGACGGCTCGTCCGGCATGAGGTCGATCATCAGGCGGGCCAACCGAATTGCTTCGTCGCATAACTGAGGCCGCACCAGAGTCTCGCCGCCGAGATGCCCCGCGGTGAACAGCAGGTACACCGTGGTGGACACCGCGTCCAGTCGTTGCGGTAACTCCGCCGAATCCGGTACTCGGTACGGAATGTTGGCAGCGGCGATCTTCTTCTTCGCGCGCGTGAGGCGTTTGGCCATGGTGGCTTCGGGCACGAGCATCAGGCGTGCGACGTCGACAGTGGCCAGCCCGCAGAGGGTGCGCAGGCTCAGTGCCACCTGCGCCTCGACGGAGAGAGTCGGATGGCAGCAGGTGAAGACCAACCGCAGTAGGTCGTCACTGACCGAATCCTGGTCTCCGTCACTCCAATCCTGTTTCAGCAGTGCAAGATTCGCTGCCTCCCGCTCCTTGGCGCTGCGCCCGGCCTCGCGTCTGACGATGTCGAGCGCCTTGTTGCGAGCCACGGTCGTGAGCCAGGCGCGGGGGTTGTCGGGCACACCCGACCGAGGCCAGTGGGCGAGTGCGGCCACCACGGCCTCGGACACCGCGTCTTCGGCGACGGCAAGACTGCCGGTGATCCGCACGAGGGTCGCCAGAACTCGGCGACCCTCGTCACGAACCACGGCCGCCAGGTGCTCGGCCGGTGTGCTCACTGAGCCATCGGGATGATCGGCCGTACTTCGATTGCTCCGTTCCACGCCGCGGGGATCTGTGCTGCCAATGCAATTGCCGCGTCGAGATCCTGTGCCTCGAGGAGGAAGAACCCTGCGAGTACCTCTTTTGCTTCGGCGAACGGACCGTCCGTCGTCAAAACGTCGCCGCCCTTCCCACCCGACACGCGCACCGTGGTGGCGGTCGACGTGGGGTGAAGGACAGCGCCGCCGGTGATCGCGGGTCCGGCCGCGGCCCTGAATGCACCGTATTCGGCCATTTCGTCCGCCACGTCGGGCGAGGTCCAGTCGGCATCATGGGTGTAGACGATGGCTGCGTATGCGGTCATGGTGAGCTCCTGAAGAATCGTCGTGGTCGGCGCCGATCGTCGACCTACAACCGAAGGACGAACGGGGTTCGTCGAAAAGGACACCATGGACCGGACAATCTCGCCAGACCTCAGTTCTGACAGTGCGGGCAATAGTAGATCTGCCGCTCCTCGAGCGGGTTGTCACCGATGAGCCCGAACTCGATGGTGGTTCCGCACCGTCGGCACGGCTTGTTCTCCCGGCCGTACACCCAGAAGTGTCGGCCGGGTCGCCGATCTCCAGTGGTGACGCGCTGATTTCGATCCTTGTTGGCCATGATCAATCGATAGGACAGGTCGATCGTCTTCTTCAGGTCACCGGCGTCGCCGACCGGCGTGCGTGGGTCGACGCCACGGAGAAAGCAGATCTCGTTGCGGTAGACATTGCCGAGGCCGGCGATGTTGCGCTGGTCGAGCAGAGCGAGTCCGACGGGACGAGCCGGATCCGACTCCAGATTGGTGAGGGCGACGTCGGGGTCCCAGTCGGGTCCGAGAAGGTCCGGTCCGAGGTATCCGACGGCCTCCTCTTCGTCCTCGATGATGTCGAGCACTCCGAGTTCGAACCCGATGGCCTGCGCGTTCGCGGTGTTCAAGATGATGCGCGCCTGGAACGCCGGGCGACGCCACCTCGCACCGGGTGCATAGACGTGCCAGGTGCCCTCCATCTTGAGGTGCGAATGAATGGAGTAACCGCCCACCCGAATCAGCAGATGCTTGCCGCGCGACGCGACAGAGTCGACCGTCTTGCCGGTGAAATCTACTGTGGCATAACGTGGTACGCGAATGTCACAGGTGGTGAGTTGCTGTCCCTCCAGCGCCGCCCGCAGAGTGTTGGCCGCGCGCCAGACCGTATCGCCCTCGGGCATCGGTGTCGGTGTCCTCTCTGATGTTCTTCTCGGTCACGGATGATTCAGCGGCGCAAGCGAAGCCCTCGTGGTGTTGCCGAGAAACCTGCTTCGGTCAGTGTCTTGGAGAAGTCCGTGCCGTGGATGTCGTGACCGTTGATCCGTTCGACGAGCAGTTTGTCGACTCCGCCGCGCTTGACTATGCCTGCCAATGCTGTTGCCGCAGAGGCGATGTCCTCGGTATTGTCGCCGAACGTCAGCACCGACTTTCCGCCACGTTCGACGAACATCGTCAATTCGCCTCGGACGAGGACGACCAATGCACCGGCCTTGCGGCCCGGCCGATGCTTCGTCGTTTCGTCCGGCTTCTCGCCGACACCAGCCTCGCCACCACCGGCTTTCGGCCAGGGCAGTGCTCCGCCGTAGGGGTTGGCCGGATCGCACGACGCGAGTACGACGGCGCTGGCGTTCTTCTTCGGTTCGTCGTAACTGCGCAACCGGTCGACCACGTCGGAGGTGGAGAACTGGGCACCGCCGAGCGAATCGACGAAGTAGCCGCGACGGCATCGACCGGAATCCTCGAACCCGGTGAGCACCTTGTACATCGTGGCGAATCCGCCCGGGACCCCTTCGTTCATCACCGAGCCGCGGGTCACCACGCCGTAGCGCTCGAGAAGTACGTCTGCGGTGGCATGAGCGCGAACGGTGAGGTCGGGTTCGAGTTCGGGCAATCGTGACCATCGACCGCCGGCCGTCGGTGGGCCGGTGCGGGTGGGCAGTGACGGCCGCTCGAACTGACGGTAGGAACGCAGGCGCGGTGTGCGACGTGGGGATCGATGACTCGGGGCCGAGCGGGTGGCTGTGGAGTTCAGCAGTGCGCGCAGCGGCGCGAACGTGTCGTTGCTCAGACGCCCTGCCCACACCAACTCCCACAAGGCAGCCTGCAGCGCCGTGTCGTCGGTACTGCCGACGGTGTCGGAGAGTTGCCGAAAGAAGTACGCACCGCCGCCCGCGACGGCGTCCTGAATTCGAATCTGCAACTCCGACAGATCGGATTCGGCTGCGGGTACGAGGGTGAGGGGTGCGGTGTCGGCCATGTGCAGGCTCACCCAGCCGTCCTTGGACGAGATCGCACCGTGCCCCGACCACAACACCTCACCGGTGGAGGTGAGTTCGTCGAGCATCGCCGGGCTGTAATCGGTCACTCGCGACGAGAGCACGAGAGATTCCCAGGCCGATGCCGGAACGGGAACGCCCGCAAGTTGTTCGATGACGGTTGCGACTCCGTCGATGCCACTCAGACGTCGGCTGTCCACGTGCTGCCACGCGGGCAGGAAGCGGCCGAGGGTGGCGGTGGAGACGGGTTCCACCTCCTGCCGAGCCGCAGCGAGCGACCGACGCCGCAATCGCCGGAGAACCTCGCCGTCGCACCATTCGCTGCCCGCGGCACCGGGTCGGAACTCGCCCTCGACGACGCGTTTGTCGACAGCCAATCTGCGCAGGACGTCGCGTACCACGGCGGTGCCGACGCCGAACCGCGCCGCTGCGTCGTCGAGGGTGAACGGTCCGTGGGTTCGTGCGTACCGGCTGATCAGGTCGACCAGCGGGTCGTCGACGGGTTCTATGAATGCGGCCGGGGTGCCGATGGGTAGTGGAACACCGAGTGCGTCGCGCAAGCGAGCCGCGTCCTCGATGGCCGTCCACCAGGTCTGTCCGGCGAACGTGACCTCCATGGCCCTTTTGGCATCGGCGAGTTCGGTGAGCCATTGCGGGAATTCGTCGCCGTTGGTTCGCAGCCCGATTTCGTCCACGGTCAACGGGCCGAGCAGCCGCAACAGATCTGCTACGCCTTCGATGTCCTTGGCATGTCTGTCCTCGGGCAGTCTCTGCAACTCGAGTTCGGTGGTGGTGATGACGCCGGCGTCCAGCAACTCTCGCAGCTCGACGCGTCCGAGCAACTCGGCCAGCAGCGCGGAGTCCAGTGACAGTGCAGCGGCCCGGCGTTCGGCCAGGGGGCTGTCGCCCTCGTACATGAAAGCGCCGACGTAGTTGAACAGCAGCGAATTGGCGAACGGTGACGGCGATGGTGTCTCGACGTCGACGATTCTGATCTGGCGCCGACCGATGCGGGCCAGGATGTCTTCGAGGGCGGGGAGGTCGTAGACGTCCTGGAGGCATTCGCGGACGGTTTCGAGCAGGATCGGGAACGTCGGATACTTGCGTGCCACGTCGAGCAGCTGCGCCGAACGCTGCCGTTGTTGCCACAGCGGTGCCCGCTTGCCCGGGTTGCGGCGGGGCAGAAGTAGTGCGCGAGCGGCACATTCGCGAAATCTGGACGCGAACAATGCCGATCCGCCGACCTGTTCGGTGACGATGTCGGCAATCTCGTCGCGCTCGAACACGAACAGCTCCGCGCCGGGTGGCTGATCGTCGGTATCGGGGAGTCGGACGATGATGCCGTCGTCGGAGGCCGTGGGGGCGGCATCGATGCCGTAGCGCTCGATCAGTCTCGCGCCCACCGCGAGTGCCCACGGCGCGTGTACCTGCTGGCCGTAGGTCGAATGCAGCACCAGTCGCCAGTCGCCCAGTTCGTCGCGGAACCGTTCGACGATCATCGTCTTGTCGGTGGGCAGTTGACCCGTCGCCTCCAGTTGCTCGTCGAGCAACGCGATCAGGTTGTTGACGGCGTTCGCATCGAGGCCGTCGGTGCTCAGTCGTTCGGCCAAGTTGCTGCGATCGGTGGTGCTCCGCAGGAACTCGCCCAGAGCCCGACCCAGTTCCGCCGGCCGACCGAGACCGTCGCCGTGCCAGAACGGGAGCCTTCCCGGTTGGCCGTACGCCGGACTGACCAACACCCGGTCGTGGGTGATCTCCTCGATGCGCCAGCTGGTGGCACCGAGCGCGAAGACGTCACCCACTCGTGACTCGTAGACCATCTCTTCGTCGAGTTCGCCTACTCTGGACTGCTTTTCGCCGACCATGTAGACGGTGAACAATCCGCGGTCGGGGATGGTTCCGCCAGAGGTGACCGCCAATCGCTGCGACCCGGGCCGGCCGGTGAGGGTGTTGGCGTCGCGGTCCCACACGAGCCTCGGTCGGAGTTCGGCGAACTCGTCCGAGGGGTAGCGCCCCGAGAGCAGATCCAGAGTCGATTCGTAGGCCGAACGGGGCAGCGTGGCGAAACTGCCTGTGCGACGGACGGAATCGAACCAGTCCTCGGCGTCGATGGGTTCGAGGGCGCAGGCCGCGACAGTTTGTTGGGCCAGCACGTCGAGCGGATTGGCGGGTACGAACAGTGCCTCGATCTTGCCCGACGTCATGCGTTCGACCGTGACCGCGCAGTGGATCAGGTCGGTGCGGTGTTTGGGGAACAGCACGCCCTTGGAGATCTCGCCTACCTGGTGTCCCGCGCGTCCGACGCGTTGGAGCCCGCTGGCCACCGACGGCGGTGCCTCGACCTGAACGACCAGATCGACCGCGCCCATGTCGATTCCGAGTTCGAGGCTGCTGGTGGCGACGACGCAGCGCAACCGCCCGGTCTTGAGGTCGTCCTCGATCAGTGCGCGTTGGTCCTTGCTGACGCTGCCGTGGTGGGCCCGGGCCAACAACGGATCGGCACCGTGGTTCACGTCGTTGGGAGTGCCGACCTGCGACGGCGGCTTGTGTTGTGTCTCGACGCCGTCGCCGATTCGCTCGGCATACACCTCGTTCAGCCGCGCCGTGAGTCGCTCGGCGAGCCTTCGCGAGTTCGCGAACACGATGCACGAACTGTGCTCGAGGATGAGATCGACCATCTTCTCTTCGACGTGCGGCCAGATCGAGCCCTGCGCCGGGGGAGCGGCGGAGGTATCGGCGTTCGGATCGGTGACACCCAGTTCGGTCATGTCCTCGACGGGTACCTGGACCGTCAGGTCGAACGTTTTGGGGGCAGGCGGGGCGACGATCTCGATGGGAGCAGCTCCGGCCAGGAACCGTCCGACCTCCTCGTGCGGGCGAACCGTCGCGGACAGGCCGATGCGCTGCGCCGGCTTGTCCAGCATGCCGTCGAGCCGTTCGAGCGACACCGCGAGATGTGCGCCGCGTTTGGTGCCGGCCACGGCGTGCACCTCGTCGACGATCACGGTGTCGACCTCGGCGAGAATGTCTCGCGCTGCCGAGGTGAGCATGAGGAACAGCGACTCCGGGGTGGTGATCAGAATGTCCGGGGGAGTCTTGATCATGTTCCGACGGTCGGCGGCGCTGGTGTCGCCGGAGCGCACGCCCACCGAGATCTCGGGTGGATCGAGGCCGAGTCGCTTGGCCGTCTGAGTGATACCGACCAGGGGAGCGCGCAGGTTACGTTCGACGTCGACCGCCAGCGCTTTGAGCGGGGAGATGTAGAGGACCTTCGTCTTGCGCTTGCTGTCCGCACCCAGTTGCGCCAGCTCGTCCAGAGCCCACAGAAAGGCCGAGAGGGTCTTGCCCGATCCGGTCGGTGCGACGACAAGAGTGTGAGCGCCGCTCGAGATCGACGACCAGGCACCCAGCTGCGCGGAGGTGGGGGCCGGAAAAGCGCCGGTGAACCACTCGCGAGTAGGCCGCGACAGCTTCTCCATCACTGACAGCTCGTCCGCTGCTCCTGCGCCGATACCGTGCCTGGCCATCCCACCATCATGCCCCGGGGCGCCGACAGATAATCCCCGTGCAGCTCGGGTTCACCGAGCCCGTGTTGTTTCCCTCGATTCGGGTACCCGGTCGCCATGACCGACGACCAAGAGACCATGCAGAAGATTTCCGCAAAACTCGATGCTCTGCTCGGCAGCAAGACCAACGGCCTGCAGAACGAGGTTCCCCCGGGAGCGAGCATCCAGTCCGACGAGGACGACGCCGAGCAAGGGCCGCTCGGTCGTGACTACCACCTGGCGAGCAAGTACGCACAGGCGCTCGCGATCAACGAGCCCCAGGTCATCGACCGCGACGAATTCGACCGGTTGGTCGCCGAGTACGGCTGATCCGGCTCTGGCATCGACCCCGGCCCGGTAGGGCCGGGGTCTCGTCGTGTCCGGAGAACCTGGCGAACACCGCGGCATCGGATCTACAGTCGATGGGGTGACCGAACGCAAGAAGCCAGGAGTCACGTTCGAGTCCTGGGTGGACAAGCAAATCCGTCAGGCCCAGGACGAGGGTGCCTTCGAGGGGCTCGAGGGGGCCGGTAAGCCGATTCCGTCGGGCGATCCCCGGGACGAGTTGTGGTGGGTTCGCGGCTACCTGAAGCGGGAGAATCTCCCGGCCGACGCGTTGTTGCCCACCGCGCTGCAGCTGCGCAAGGAGATCGAGCGGCTGCCGTCCACGCTGATCGGTGTTCGGCGCGAGGACTCGGCACGAGATGTCCTCGACGAGTTGAACGCTCGCATCGTCGACTGGATTCGGTTTCCGACGCCGCCGATCGTTCCGTTGGGGCCGGTCGATGTCGACGCATGGCTGGAAAAATGGCGAACCAACCGAGCCGAGGTGGACCGGCTCGAGCGTGAGCATCGCTCGCAGTCGGTCGAGCCCCCTGCGGCAGACTCCGATACCTCTCGACGATCGTGGTGGACGCGTGTGCGTCGAACATTCACCTGGCGGCGCTGAGACCCGTTGTGGTCGTACACAAGGCGAGCGCATCGGCGGCTGTCGACACGAACGGAATGCCGGATGTTCCGTCGACCCGAATTCTCGACGGCAGCAGCCCGTCGGAGTGTGACGGTTCTTCCATCGTCTTCCAGCCGGTGGCCCGCCTGAGAAGTCCGCCGACCAGAGTGTCCGCAGCGTGACGGGTTCCGCTGCGTACGGTGATCGGCGCGGTATCGAGCTCGACTCGAGCGAAACGTAGTGCTGCATCCACGGCCTCGGTGGTCTGCGCCGCCGACGATCGACCGCGTGGACCTGTGCTCAAGCCGTGCCCGGGTAGATCGAGGACCACAACATCGACACCTCCGGCAGTGATGTCCGAGGCCAACGGGGTGAGGTACCGCGCATGCAGACCTGCGTCGGCGACGAGCACCACCGACTGCTCGGATTCGATGGACGCTCGATGGATCTCGGCGTGCACGCTTCCGTGCCCGGTATCGAGCTGTCGATGTTCCACCTGCAGTGCGACAACGTCAGCGCGGCTCAGTGCAACGGCCTCCGATGCCGGGCGTAGCGCTGCTTCGCACGCTATGCCCCGCGCCAGGGCGTCCCCACGACGCAACAGTGACTTGCCCTGCAGCAGAATCATCACCGCGGCACTCTCGTGTGCCGTGAGTGTCGGTGCCCAGCCTGTGGCGCGGCCGAGAGCCGAGGAATCGACGATGGGTTCGCCCGGTGTGACCCACTGGCCGGAAAAGGGGGTGAGCCCCAGGCGGAACGCAACGTTCGCAACATGCGTCGCAGCTTTCTGCGGAACGTCGAACATCAACTGGCCCTGCATCGCAGCGAGTTCGCGCACACCGACCCAGTCCACCGGACCCAGGTTGTACGGGCCGACGAGGTCGGTCTTGGCCGCGCGATGGAAGGCGTCGGCCATGTCGTCCTGGTACAGGAATTGATACGACGCCCGATCCGCCTCCGGGAATGCGCCGATCGGCCCGGTGAACTGGTCGATTCCGTCGTTGGCGAAGTCGGGTCCGATGATGTAGGTGCACCGCAACATGGAGATGGTCATCTCGCCGGGGTGCCTACGGAGCCACCACTCCGCATAATGTTCCACCTCGGCCTTGTCGTAGAAGTAGTAGCGATTGGGATCGCCTGCAGGATAACTGTTCTCGGTGAGCGGCTCCGGCGCGATGTCGGCACCGTACGCGTTGATGCTCGACGCGATCACCACTCGAGCCACGCCCGCTCGATAGGCCGAATCGATGACGTTGCGTGAGCCGCGCAGGTTGATGTCGTGGGTTTCGGCCTTGTCTTTGAGCTCTTCGACCACGAATGCCAGGTGCAGCACGACGTCGCATCCAGCGAACGTTTCCTCGAGGTCGGGAGAGCGAATGTCCGAGCGGAGCGAGGTGAACTTCGGGTGCGTGATCCGGGCTGGGCGACGGGCTATCCCGATGACCGTGTCCACCTCGGGATCCTCGAACAGCCTCGGAAGTATCGCGGCCGCGAAGTCACTGGTGGCTCCGGTGACCGCGATACGCAAGCCGCGGGCGTGATCGCTCATCGGGGCAGCTCTGCTACGGCCTCGATGATCTGCTCGGTGGCGGTCGACAGCTGTTGTTCGGTGTGTGTCGCCATCACGCACAGGCGGAGTATCGCACCGGACTTCGGTACGGCGGGATGCAAGGCGGCGCTGGTGAAGATGCCTCGGTCGTAGAGGTTCTTCCACAAGCTCATGGCCACGAGGTCGTCGCCGATGTGCAGGGAGACGATGGGGGCAGCCGTATCTCCGTGCGGGGTCGCGGAGCGGCCTGCTACGTCGAGCCCGGCCGACTGCAATCCGCCGCGCAAGATCTCGGCGTTCTCGAGTACGCGCCGAGCCCGGTCCTTACCCTCGTCGCTACGGATCAGGCGTACGGAAGCCAACGCTGCACCCACTGCAGCAGGCACGCCCGAGGTCGTGAACAGGAAGGCGCGGGCCTTGACCCGGAGGGTGTCGATCAAGTCACTCGATCCGGTGACGAACCCACCGGTGGAGCTCGGGCTCTTCGACAGCGATGCCATCGTGACGTCGACGTCCTTGGTGATGCCGAACAGCTCGGCTGCTCCGGTGAGTTCGGGCCCGTAGACGCCGAGGCTGTGGGCTTCGTCGACCATCAGCGCTGCGTGGTAGCGGATACACAGATCGGAGACGGCGTCGAGCGGTGCGAGATCGCCCTCCATGGAATACAGGCCGTCGACGATGACCAGCACGGCTCCGTCATCGACGACGGGCTGCTGAAGTTTGGCTTCGAGATCGGCCATGTCGTTGTGCTTGAACTTGACCACCGACGCGCCGGAGAGTGCGCTGCCGTCGCGGATCGATGCGTGTGCCGCCGAATCGACGATCACCGTGTCACCGGGTCCGACGATCGCACTGATCGTTCCCAGATTCGTTTGGTACCCCGTGGTGAAGACGAGTGCGTCGTCGGTTCCGTGCCACTGGGCAATTTCGTGTTCGAGTTCGAGGTGCAGGTCCAAAGTGCCGTTGAGCAAACGACTTCCGGTGACAGCACTTCCGAATGTGTCCAGTGCGTGCTGGGCACCCTCGACAACCTTCGGGTGGTCGGCAATGCCGAGGTAGTTGTTGGACCCGAGCATGATCTTGTCTCGGCCCTCGACGCGGACGACCGGCGCGACGGCCGATTCCATCTTGCGGAAGTAAGGGACCACATCGGCTTCTCGAACCGCACGCAGCAAGTCCACGCGTTCGTCTCCGCCGAGTCGTTTCATCAATCTGTTGACAACCATCATTTACCAGAACTCCTCACAGAGTTGATTGTGGATTGTCGCGAATTCTTGAGTTCATTCGGAGCGGGCAGCATCATCGATTGGTATTCGGCCGAAGAATATTCGATGTTCAAAAAGACGCTCTTGCAGCGGAAAGCAGTTGGTAAATCAGTCCGAAAAAATGATTTGGGTACTTTTTTCTGGGTCAAATTTTACGATATCTTTAGTTTATCTGTGCAGGTAGAGGGGTACGTTGATGGCCAGCGCGAATTCACCCGCTCCACCGCTGTGCTCGAAAATGTTCGACCGCTTTGTCGCGATCAAGTGATGGTACAAATGGTCGTCGCTGCAATCAATTAGTGACACACGATCAACTAGTGACACAAGGAGATGAACTGTGACCGGATTAATGGTGCGCGAAAGAGAAACTCTCGAGAAGTACATGCCTGGCCTTCTGAGCTATCTGGACGCAACCCCGCTGGACCGACTCGAGTCGCGCGAATCGGACGCGATCGACAAGTTTCGGGAGTTCGGTGGTACCGGTTTGGTGGTCCCGGGCGAACTGGGCGGTCTCGGTGCTCCGGCCATCGACGCGGTCCGGGCGCAGAGGGCCATCGGGTCTCGCTCGCCCTCTCTCGGCGCGGGAACCACGATGCACCATCTGTCACTCGCTTCCCTGACGGAGTTCGCGCGCGGTGCCACCGAGGACGACCGAGCGTTGATCAAGGGGTTGGTCGAACAGAAGGCGATCGTCGCGTCCGGATTCTCCGAGGGCGTCACCGGCGGGAGTGTGTTCATCCCGACGATGACGGCCGTGAAGAAGGGGGACAACTACATCGTCAACGGAAGCAAGAAGCCGTGCAGTCTGGCACGTTCGATGGATCTGCTGACCTGCAGTGTCGAGATCGACTCCGGTGACCGCGCGGTCGCTCTGATTCCGGCCAGCCTCCCGGGTATGAGCGTGAAGCCGTTCTGGACCACCGACATTCTGGCCGGCGCACAAAGCGAAGAAGTTCTGCTCGAAGACGTCGAAGTGCCCGCGAGCCTGGTCCTGCCCAACAAGGACGACGACCCCGATGGCGTGCACGAGATGACCGGTTACCTCTGGTTCGGCATGTTGATCTCCGCCAACTACATCGGTGCGGCGACTTCACTGCTCGAGCGGATGATCGAGCAGAACAAGGGCGACTACGAGGGCTACGTTCGGGCGGCGGCCGAACTCGAGGCGTCCATGGCGGCTATCGAGAACGTGGCCCGCGCCTTCGACGAAGGTGAACGCGGACAGGACATCTCGGTGAAACTGTTGTTCAACCGCATTGCGATCCGTGACGCACTGGTCCGTAGTAGTTCGGCTGCCATCGAATCGCTCGGCGGGATCGGCTTCATCAAGTCACCCGAAATCGCTTACGTCGCAGCAGCATTGCACGCGTTCGCATTTCACCCGCCATCACGGCGGTCCATCTCGGAGACCCTGGCCCGTTTCCATGCAGGTGAAGATTTCGCCTTCGTCAAGTAGTGGTCACTCTTCGGTGCGCTCTTCGTCGTTCAACTTGTCTTCGCCTCGGTTTCGGAAGAACTTGAACCCGGGGATGCCGATCACCGCGCGGCGGACGTCTTTGGTGACTCCGAGCAATTCGTGAATCTCGGGGGACACCGTGTCGAGGGTGGCGAGGATGGGGAGCAGAGCTTCCATATGAGCGAGAAGGCCGGGTAACTGATCGACCATGGCAATGGCGGCGTCGACCTCTTCGTCGGACAGGTTGTCGACGAACCTCCGCGCCATGGGCTCGGCCTGCTTGGCGATGGGATCGAACAGTTCGATCAGCTCGAGCGCAGTGTGCGAGGCGACCGATGCCGAGGCGACGACCTCGTCGGCGGCACCGGTCGTTCGCTGCACGCTGGCGACAACGGCGTCGGCCGAGTCGATCACCCGGTCGATGCGTGTCATCAATGTCTCTATGTGGTTCATCAGTGCTTCGATTCGGCCGGGCAGGGTAAGCGCGAATTCGGTTGTGGTGATCATCCAGGTCACCCCGACCCGCGCCACCGCGACTCCGCGCCGGAGCACCGTTTCGGTACCGAGTGGATCGGGGAGCACCACGCCTGCCAACACCAGAGCCATAGGAGCGACAATGCCACACCGACACCACGCCCCGAGTGCCGTTAGCCTCGTAGCATGAGAGCCCTCGTCACCGGTGCCAGCGGATACATCGGGTCGCGGCTGGTGGCAGCTCTGCTGGCAGACGGTGCCGACGTCGTGGTCGGTTCTCGTACGCCGAGCAACCTGCGAACCTTCGACTTCTACGACTCCGTCACTGCGGTATCGCTGGATGTCACCGACCAGCAGTCGTGTGCCGCTGCGTTCGCAGAATCCGGCGACATCGATGTGGCGTACTACCTGGTGCACGCCATCGGTGAGTCCGACTATCGTGCGCAGGATCGACGGTCCGCGGAGCAGTTCGCCGCGGCTGCGGCCCGGGCGGGTGTGCAGCGGATCGTGTATCTGGGTGGCTTCGTACCCGACGACGACCACCTCTCCGAGCATCTCGCGAGTCGCGCGGACGTGGGCGAAGCGTTGACGGTGGACGGGGTCGAGTTGGTCTGGCTCCGAGCCGCCATCGTCATGGGTGCCGGTTCGACGTCGTACGAAATGTTGCGTTATCTTGCCGATCGCTTGCCGGTACTGCCGCTGCCGAGCTGGCTCGCCGAGCCCGTGCAGCCGATCGCTGTCGACGACGTGCTGAACTATCTGGTGGCGTCCGCGGACGGCGAGAAGGTCCCGGCCGGCTCGTACGACATCGGTGGGCCGGACGTGGTGCCGTACCGCGATCTGGTGTTCGCGTATGTCGAAGCTGCCGGTCTTCAACGGGTCGGGGTCCCGGTGCCGTTCGTGCCCACCTCGCTCGCGGGCAAAGTGATCGGCCTGATCATTCCTGTTCCGGCCGGGCTCGCCGAGGATCTGGTGGGGTCGCTGCACAACACGATGACGACGTCGGAGAGCCGGATACGTGAACTCGTTCCCGACCCTCCACGTGGTCTGACCACCATCGCAGACGCCATGGCCCGTAGTGTGCGGGGCATGGTCGGTGAGCCTCCCGGTGTGTGTGCGCTGAAGGATCCGCTTCGGCTGGCGAACACGGATGCGGCGTGGAGCGGCGGCGATGCCCTGGGAGTCCGGCGCCGCGGTGTGGCAGCGTCCTCGGACCGAACCTGGGGCTTGATCGAAGCCCTCGGCGGGCGTCGACTGCTGTCCTCGAAGCCGGTGGCGGCAGCGGTGCGTACCAACCTGGACGTGGTGGCCGGTGTGAACCGACGCGTGTCATCGGCCGTGCGTCGCTTGACCGATACCGAGGAGGCGTGATGGGAACGTGGTCGACGACCGCGCTGAACGTGATGAAGTCCGCGCTGGTCGATCCCGTGGAGCGCGATCACCGAGAATCCGACGCAGCATTCCGCAAGCGCCGGATCATCGTCATGATCACATTGGTGATCGGTGCCACAGTGCTCTACTTTTCGCTCAAGGTCGAGCCCGGCGACCCGTCGTTCTACGCACTGACGCTCGTACTCGCTGCGGTGTGGACGGTGGGCGGACTGCTCTCGGGCCCCCTGCATCTGGGACGCATCGTGGTCGGCGGTTCGATCCGTAGGCCGATCGTCACACCCATCCTGATCGGTCTCGCCGTGGGCGGGGTATTCATGCTCGGCGGCCTGGTCGTACGGCAGATTCCGCCGCTGGCCGATTTCACCGAGAACGTGCTCGCGCACGCCAGGGTGGGCTCGCTGGTTCTGATCGTGTTCATCGCGCTGCTCAACGGGGTCGCGGAGGAGATCTTCTTCCGCGGGGCGCTGTACTCGGCGATCGGCGTGAAGAACCCGGTGATCATCTCGACCGTCGTGTACGCGATCGCCACTCTCGCGTCCGGCAATCCGATGCTCGGCTTCGCCGCTGTGCTGCTGGGGTACGTGATGGGTCTTCAGCGGCGTGCATCGGGAGGAATCCTGGCACCGATACTCACGCACGTCAGTTGGTCGGCGGTCATGGTTCTCGCTCTACCGCCGCTGTTCGTGTGACCGCCGGTGTTCGAGCAGAAAGAGGCGCAAACACCGATTCGGTCGGCGAAAACGGTCCTGCGTGCTGATTCTTTCCTGAACTGGGCTACATTGCGCAGGTGAGTGAAAATCTCGATCGCGTCGATCGCTTGATCATCGACGAGCTTGTCTCCGACGGCCGCGCCACGTTGGCGACGCTGGCGGAGAAGGCCTCCCTGTCCGTCTCGGCCGTCCAATCCAGAGTCCGACGGCTGGAGTCGCGGCGCGTGATCCGTGGCTACACCGCCCAGGTCGATCCGGAAGCCCTGGGGCGGCCGTTGTCGGCGTTCGTCGCCATCACTCCCATCGACCCGGCACAACCCGACGACGCTCCCGCCAGACTGAAGCACCTCTCGGCCATCGAATCGTGCCATTCGGTTGCAGGCGAGGAGAGCTACGTGCTGTTGGTGCGGGTCGAGTCGCCCCGTGCACTCGAGCGCCTACTGCAGGAGATCAGGGCCACCGCCAACGTGCAGACACGCAGCACCATCATTCTGCAGACGTTCTACGACCGCTGACGGCCCGCCACACGCGGTCCGAGGACATCGGTAGGTCGTACAGTCTGGCCCCCACGGCGTCGCGGACAGCGTTTGCCAAAGCAGGAGCGACGGGGTTGTACGGAGACTCGCTCATCGACTTCGCACCGAACGGACCCAACCGGTCGTACGTGTCGGCGAACAGTACTTCGGTCCGAGGAATATCTGCGAACTGCGGAACGTGATAGCTCCGGATGGAATCGGTGGTGACCAGACCGGCACTGTCGGTACGGATCTCCTCGTACAGTGCGCTGCCGATAGCCTGTGCAACGCCACCTTCGACCTGGCCGCGGCACTGCTGCGGGTTCATCACAGTTCCTGCGTCCGCGGCTTGCACCGAGTGCAGAATCTGCACGGTGCCGGTGTTCTCGTCCACCGCCACCCGGAACGCTTGGACATTGAACGCCAAAGATCTCGGTAGCCCGCCGCTGTTGCCCTCGGTGACCAGCGAGCCACCCGCCTTCGCCAAGATGTCGTCGAGGGTGACGAACCGATCGCCGCACCGCACGCCTTCCGGCCCCAGTATGCAGTCCGAGTGCCGTTGTCCGGTAACGGTTCCGGCGATATCGAGAATCCGTGCCGACAGAGCGCGGACCGCCGCGTAGAGAGCCTTGCCTGCCACCACCGTGCCCGCTGAACCGAAGGCACCGGTGTCGTAGGTGGTGGAGTCGGTGTCGGACTGACGAACCTGAATGCGATCGACCGACGTGCCCAACTCGCTCGCCGCGATCTGAGTGTGCACGGTAGTGGTCCCGTTGCCGAATTCCGCTGTTCCGACGCGTATCTCGTACCGACCCTGGGGCAGTAACGCTACCGACGTCTCGGCGCGATGGCCGCGTGGTGGAATGGTCGCGATCATGGCCACCGCCATCCCTTCGCCGACTTTCCATCCCGTCGGCGCATGCTCACCGTTGCCGCGTCGCAGGGCTGCCTCGGCGAGGTCGATGCACTGATCGAGGCCGTAGCTTCCGAACTGCAGGTCGTCCTCCTCGAGATGCGCGGCGACGATGTCGTCGCCGGGGACGATCACGTTGCGTCGCCGAAACTCGAACGGATCGACGTCGATCTCTCTGGCCAGATCGTCCATTGCCGATTCGATCGCGAACATCACCTGTCCCAGTCCATAGCCACGGAATGCTCCGGACGGAATGTTGTTGGTGTAGACGGTCTTCGCATCGACTCGCTTGTTGGCGCACCGGTAGACGGCAACGGACTCGCCGCACCCGTGGAACATCACTCCGGCACTGTGATTGCCGTAGGCCCCGGCATCGGTGAGAACGTCGATCGACAGCGCGGTCAACGTGCCGTCGGCGCTCGCGGCAGCGGTGACGTCGACCCGGAACGGATGACGACACGGTGAGACGGTGAACTCGTCGGTCCGCGTGAACTCGAATTGCACGGGTCGGCCGGTGCGGAGCACTGCCAGCGCCACGACGTCCTCGGTCAGCAACTCCTGCTTGCCGCCGAAGCCGCCGCCGACGCGGGCGGTGAACACCCGCACCCCTTCGCGCGGAAGGCCGAAGATCTCGCAGATCTCGTCGCGTACCAGAAACGGAACCTGAGTGCTGGTGCGCAGATTCAGCCTCCCCGTCTCGTCCAGCCACCCGATGGTGCCGTGGGTCTCCAGGTGCACGTGTTGTACTCGCTGCGTCGTCCACCGCCCGGTGATCACCGCCGCCGCATCACGGACCGCGGCGTCGACGTCCCCGGTGCTACCGTGCAACTCTGCCACCAGATTTCGTGACGGATCCGCAATGCGAGCCGTCGCATCCTTGTCGCCGTGGATCTTCGGCGCACCGGGTTCGAGCGCGGATTCGGGATCGAACACCGCACGCAGCACGTCGTACTCGACGACGAGGGCGCGGCACCCTTCCTCCGCGGCAGCGACCGAATCTGCGACCACGATCGCTACCCGCTGGCCGATGAAGCGCACGACGGTGTCGAGCACGTGGGTGTCGTCGGGATCGTCGACGCGTCGATCGTGGCGTGCCGTCGAAAATGCGGTCGTGGGGCTGTCTTTCGCGGTGAGCACGAGCACAACCCCGGGCACCCGCTCCGCGGCAGTGACGTCGATGGCGACGATGCGCGCATGCGCATGGGGGCTGCCGAGCACCGTGGCGTGCAGGAGCCCCTGGGGTGAGTGATCTAGGGTGTAAGGCTCCGTTCCGGTGACGATCCGGGTGCTGGCCGGCGCAGCGACGGACCGCCCGCAGGCCGGTCCGTCGACGGCTTTCTCGGTGTTCACCACACCACAGACTGCGTCGGCTATCGCCCGGTACCCGGTGCAGCGACACAGATTTCCCTTCAGTCGCTCGGGGAGTTCGTCCATGTCGTTCTCGGTCAGGGTCGATGCGGTGACGACCAATCCTGCCGTGCAGAAACCACACTGGAAGCCGGCGGCTTCGACGAAGCGGCTCTGCATGGGATGTAGGTCGTCCGGGGTGCCGAGCCCGGTAACGGTGGTCACGGATCGGTTCTCGGCGCGGAATGCGGGGAAGATGCACGAATGCACCGGCTCACCGTCGACGAGAACCGAACATGCTCCGCAATCGCCTGCGTCGCAGCCTTTCTTCACCTCGAAATGTTCGTGTTCGCGCAGCATGGTTCGTAGGCACTGGCCCGGCCGCGGACTGACGTCGGTCGGTACACCGTTGATGTCGACGATCATGACAACTCCTCGCGAATCTGCTGGGCTGCAGTACAACTGATGTGTCGACGCCAGTCCGGCGCACCGTGGGGGTCGTCGTACCAGTGCTCGGGGTCGATCGTCTCGGCCAGCGCGTCGTCGAGTTCGTCGGACGTCGGCAGAGCCGAGAAGCGAAGTACGAACGGGCGGACGGTCGATGCGCTGACCGTCAGCACGAACGTGCCGCCGGCGTCGACTCGGCCGATCACCACCGCGGCCGACCGGCCGAGCGGTGACAGTGCGAGCTTGCGCATCGCGGTCCTCGCCTCGAGTGCATGCCGTGGAATCGCGATGCTGCGCAACACATCTCCAGGACGAAGGGCGTTGGTATGCGGCCCGGTGATCAATTCGTCGATCGCGATGTCGTAGTCGTGTTCGGGACCGTCTGCCGACCACACCTGCCCGATGCCGTCCAGAGCTGCGGTGACCGAGATCATCGCACCGGCAGGTAGGGCCAAAGCGATGTTGCCACCGACGGTGGCGGTCTTCCAGATCTTGAACGAGGCCAACAGTGCTGCGGCACAGCGAGGGAACAGTGCGGCGGCAGGCCAGGGCGACTCGAATCGAGCCAGCGTCTCGATCGTGCACGTGGCGGCGATCTCGAGTCCGGCCTCGGTGACCGTCAGCGGCTCCCAGCCCAAGGCGGTGACATCGACGAGGGTGCTCAGATGATCCTGCTTCTCGGAGAAAAGCCAGGTACCACCTGCGAGCACTGCGGTGTCCTTGCGCCCCGGCGGCAGATCCGCGCGGGAGCTGGGAAGCAGAATGTTGTCGACAGTGCCGAGATCCATGGTCTTCGTTCACCTCATCCTCGCCGGGAGTGTCCACCGCGCCGGCAGGTCCACCACCCGATGTGTCACCTCGAACTCTAGTGAGTTTCTGTTACCGATCTGCGGTGGTCCGGCGATCCGTCCGAAACTCGGCGGAAACAACCCGCACCTACTGTTGCCTCGAACGAGCGCAGCAATGCCGAGCGGGGGGAGGGCAACGGTGCTGGTCAAGGACTTGCTCGACGCCACAGGGCTCTGCATTCGATTGCTCACCTCCGACCAGGACGCTCTTGGACGCACGTTGCGGTGGACCTACACCACCGATCTGCCGGATCCGTCGCGCTACATCGCCGGCGGTGAATTGGTCATCACCGGCCTCGTGTGGCGTCGTACGCCGGCCGACAGCGAGGTGTTCGTCCGGGCGGTCGCAGAATCCGGGGCCTCGGCGCTGGCGGCGGGGGAGGGATTGCTCGGCCACATCCCACGGGATCTGATCGACGCATGCGAGCGGCACGGACTGCCCTTGCTCGCCGTACCCGACAATGTCTCGTTCGGTGAGGTCACCGAGTTCCTCGTCGGGCGAGTCACCGGTGATCGAATCGCGTCGCTCAACAGCTCCCTTGTTCGGCACCGCCAACTGCTCACCGCGGTCGCAGACGGTAGGGCCCTCGACGAGCTGGCCCTGCACACCTCCAGGGAAACTGGAATGGCATGTCTGATCTTCACCGCTACCGGGCGTCGATTGGTGGCCGAGGTCGTCGCGTTCTCCGATGCCGACGTCGACACCTTGACACACGCCGCGCTGTCCTCCGAAAGACTACCCACGACAACGACTCTCAGTGACGGCGAGCCGTACAGCATCTTCGGGATCGGCCCGTCGCTCGCGCAGAGAACCACGCGGTGGTTTCTCGCGGTGGCGGGAGACATGGACACGTTCCTTCCCGCGATCTCCGACGCGTTCGGTCAGCTGGCAGCCATCGCCGCCCTCGATCGTGCTCGACGCGAGGAAGGACGGCTGGTCCGGCGCGAAATAGCAGACCAGGCAGTGGCATTGATCGAAGCCGACAGCAGCAGGCCCGAGGCGCTGACTCGGTTGCGGCAGGCAGCCGTCGATCCGGACCGTCCGCTGGTCGTCATCAGGATCGTGCACAGCGGCAAAGTCGATCTGCGCGAGATGTTGCGGACAGTGCTCAGCGACACTCTGACCTCCTTCGGCGGCGGATGCGTCGGTGCCAGCACACACGGCGACATCGTCGCGATCGTGAACACCGAGGATCCATACATCGCGCAGACCCTCCGAACTCGATTGTCCCGCTTGGGTTCCGGCATCGGGCGCGGCCGCCTGCTCGTGGGCGTCAGCTCGGAGGCCACCGGTCTCACCATCGACGGCGCGCTGCGTTCGGCCCGGCACGCTCTCGACATGAGCAGGCAGGGAACGGGCCCCGTCACTGTCACCACCGGTGCGCAGCTGACGTCGGCAGTGTCGATGCTGTCGGCACTGCCCGACGACGTGCGTCGATCTTTCGTCGAGCATGTTCTGGCACCCCTGCTCGAGTACGACCGGCGCGCCGACGCCGGTCTGGTCGACACACTTCGTGAGTTTCTTGCCACCGGCGGATCATGGAACCGAACCGCCGACTCGTTGCATGTGCACCTCAACACCGTCCGGTATCGAATCAAGCGGGTCGAGGAACTACTCGGCCGCGACCTGGGCTCCACCGAGGACAGACTGGACGTTTACCTCGCTCTGCAATCCATCCCTCGGTCGTCGGCCACGGGAGCGGCATAAGATCGAGGAATGACAGGCTTCACCGGAATCCCTTTCGCTGCGCTGGACTTCTACGAGGACCTCGAGGCCGACAACAGCAAGCTCTGGTGGAACGAACACAAAGATGTCTACGACAACGCGGTCAAAGGACCGATGACGGCGCTGCTGGCGACTCTCGAACCGGAGTTCGGCAATGCCAAGGTGTTCCGCCCGTACCGCGATGTTCGATTCTCGAAGGACAAAACCCCCTACAAGACCCATCAGGGTGGATTCGTCGCTCGCGGTGACAGTCTGGGCTACTACGTGCAGATCGACCCCGCCGGGCTGTTCGTCGCGGGCGGCTTCTACAACAGCTCCACCGAGGGCATCGCCCGCTACCGCCGCACCGTGGACGACGATGTGCGCGGGGCCGAACTCGAACGAATCATCGCGGCGCTGACCAAGGCCGGCTACGAAATCGGCGGAGACACGCTCAAGACCAAACCGCGCGGATTCGAGATCGATCACCCACGCATCGACCTTCTTCGGCACAAGTCGCTCACCGCCGGTAAACACTTCGGTTCACCCGAGTGGCTGAAGACACCGAAAGCCGCGACGAAGGTGCGCGACGCCTGGCGTGCCCTGACTCCCTTGGTGGAATGGTCTGCTGCACTGCACACGTGAGCGCAGCGCACTCACCCGACGACAGAGTACGTTCGCCAGGCACTTCCGGCATCGGGGGCATCCTCGCGTTCGACCGTTGCCTGAATCAGACCGTACGGACGATCGTCGGCGTTGAACACCTCGAGGTTGTTCTCGATGTCGAACTTGCCGAGGTCGTACAGGAAGTGGTGCTTGTTCGGTGCCGACATCGAGATCTCGGCGATGAACGGATACTTCTCCAGCACTGCCTCACCCATGGCGTACAACGTCTGCTGCAACGCCAAGGACTGCAGATTGGCGAACCTCTCGATCATCGCGGCCTTCACACCCGCGTACACCGCGTCCCACTCGACATCGGTTGTGGTGTAACGCCATTGCGCCGTCAGTGACGTCGCCATCACGCGGTCGGTGGTGGGCTCGAGAACGGTCAGGTCGTCCTCGAGGAAGCCGTGGAACTCCGAACCCGTCGACTTCAGGATCACCATCTCCTTGAAGCCGCTGATCACCCACGTGCGCTGGGCATCGCCCTTGCCTTCGACGGTCACTGCCGACGTGCGGATCTCCTCGCCCTTGCGCGTCCACGTGTGATCGTGCTCGACGCCGTCGATGACCACTCGAGCCCAGGCATACTCCTCGAGCTCGATGCGGGCACCGTCGACGGGCTCGACGTCGTCCACGTAGTGGCGAGCCAGATCGAGGCCGTAACTCTCGAGGTGCAGTAGGCCCTTGGTCTTGGCATACGCGTACGCGGTCTGCTTCTGGGTGTCGGTGGGCAGCACGTTGGACTGATCACCCACCAGATGCGCAGGGGAGAAGTTGCCGCGCAGCGCGCTCGAGACGTTGATGTCGTGAATTTCGTGCCGCGGCGAGTCTCGATAGATCCGCACCACGCGGTTCTCCGCCTTGCCGTACTGATTGGATCCGAGGACGATCTTGCCGGTCAGGTCGGTCATGTCAGCTCCCGCGATAGGTCGAATAAGCGAAGGGGGACAACAGCAAAGGCACGTGGTAGTGCGCATCGGGATCGGTGACGGTGAACGAGATGGACACCTCGGGGTAGAAGCTCGGTGTCGACGTGGCCCCGAAGTAGTCACCCGTGTCGAACGAGAGGCGGTAGACGCCCGGATCGATCGGCCCGGGTACGACTTCACCGATGCGTCCGTCCCCATCGGTGGTGGCGGTGGAGATCTCACCCTTCTCGGGGTGGAACAACCGCACCCGCATCCCGACCGCCGGTGTTCCCGAGGTGGCATCGAGCACGTGTGTGGACAGCCCGGTCACTGCTCCGGGCCCAGCATGCGGCCGAGGCGAATTCGATTGATCTTGGCCAGTTCCACGCGGAGCACCCGTCTTTCGGTTTCGGCATCGTTGTCGAGCCTCTCCTCGAGGATAGCGAGCAGGTCCTCCGCGGACCGGCCGGTGGCGCACACCAGGTAGACGTGACCGAACTTGTCCTCGTACGTTCTGTTGCCCGCCGCCAACTTCTCGCGCACCTCGGAACCCGCGGTCGTCACCGCGGCCTGCTCGCGCTTCGAGGACGGGTTGTCGGCCTTTCCGCCGATGCGAGGATGACCGTCGAGCGCATGATCGATCTCGGCCTCGGGCAACTCGGCGAGCACTCGATCCGCCCTGTCCAACAGCAGATCTCGACTGCTGAAGGGACGGCCCTGGGCGACTCGACGGGCCCAGATCGACGACGCGCAGCACTCGTAGAGTGCATGCATCGCCTGACGATCACTGAGCCGGTTGAACCCGTCGAGCCCTATCCATTCGTGTAGCAACTCGCGCTCGCTATCTGAAGTCGTTGATGCGACCGAACCGCGCGGCCGCGATCGGGTTGGCATCGGCCACGAGATCGTCGAATCGGTAGTTCGCGATCTTGGCTATCTCGATCATCGCGAACGACCGCTCTGCCGACGGTGCGTTCTCGACGCGAGACCAGCCGTTGGCCAGGACTCGATCGTAGCGTTCGGTCTCCCGCGCGCAGATCACCAGCGGGAAGCCGAAGTGTTCGCGATATTCGGCCGCCAGTTGGACGATGTTGTCGTGCTCGTCCTCCTCGAGGTTGGACAGGCCGACGTGATCTGCGGCATTGAGGGTGCCGGTGGCGTCCTCGCTGCCGAGATCGGGGTAGCTGTTGATCAGCTCGATCTGTTCCTCGGTGGTGCCGGCCAGCAGTGCCTCCTGGAAGGCCTCGCGCAGACCGTGAGCATCGGCGAAAGGCCGTTGCTGGTAGGCGCGCTCGACAACCCACGGAGTGCCCTGCACCAAGCCGCCGAACGTGGCAGCGAAGTCCTCGGCGGACATCTCGTTGACCTTGTCGAGGGTGATGCCCTTACCCGGACCGCCGGCGACGGCCTGACCGCGGTTGCCGATGTGGAAGAACAGCACGTTGAGCACGATCGCGGAGACCGCGCCGAGGACGATGCCGCTGCCGAACAACATCTCCAGCCAATCGGGCACGCCTTCGGAGACCGACGGTTGAATCGTCACGAGCATCGCGAGCCCGAGGCTCGTGGCGACGATGATCAGGTTGCGGTGATCGGTGAAATCCACCTTCGACAGGGTCTGGATTCCGACCACGGCGACGGTCGCGAACAGGGCGAGCGCGGCTCCGCCGAGCACCGGCGGCGGGATGGATGCCACGACGGCTGCCGTTTTGGGCAGCAGGCCCAGCAGAATCATTATGCCGCCTGCCGTGGCCACCACCCAGCGGCTGCGCACACCGGTCAGGCGCACCAGGCCGACGTTCTCCGAGAAGGCCGTGTACGGGAACGAGTTGAACGTACCGCCGATGACGGTGGCCACTCCGTCCGCGCGCAGAGTCGCTGCGATGTCGTCCTTCTTGATGCGCTTGCCGACGATCTCACCCGTCGCATACACACTGCCGGTGGTTTCGACGGCGATGATCAGCATGACGACGATCATCGAAATGATGGCGATGACACTGAATTTGGGCACACCGAACAGGAAGGGCTGCGTGAAACCGACCCACGATGCGTCCGAGGTGCCGTCGAAGTTCATGTCTCCCAACACGAATGCGACCGCGCTGCCGATGACGAGGCCAAGGAGCACGGCGATGGTGGCCATGAATCCCTTGAAGAACCGTTGGATCAACACGATGATCAGCAGTGTGCCGATCGCGTACGCCATCCACCGCCCGTTGGTCGGGTCCTGTTCGTGAGTAGCGGGATTGGTCACCGCGTCGTTGACGGCCACCGGGAGGAGCGCCACACCGATGATCGTGATGACGGTACCGGTCACCACCGGTGGGAAGAAGCGCAGCAGCTTACTGAAGTACGGCGCCATGAAGAACGTGACGAGACCGGCGACGATGACGGCACCGTAGACGTACAGCAACCCCTCGGTGCCGCCGCCGTTCGCCATCGCGATTGCGATCACCGGTGAGACACCGGCGAACGTCACGCCTTGCAGTAGCGGTAGGCGGACACCGATCTTCCAGAATCCGACCGACTGAATGATCGACGCGATGCCGCAGGTGAACAGATCCGCATTGATCAGGTGGATCAGCTGTTCGTTGGTCAGTCCGATCGCGCTGCCGATGATGATCGGCACGAGCACGGCACCGGCATAGAACGCAACGACGTGTTGGAACCCGTACGCGGCAAGTTTCGGAACAGGAAGAACTTCATCGACAGGATGGACACGTTTGCGTGTGGTGGGCTTGACGGACATGGGTGGGCACCTCGCGGAAGCAACAGGGCAGGATTCCTGCGACGCTGCAGGAGAAGTGCACTAAGAATCAGCCATCACGCCTATCCTCGCTAGTCGAGCGCGCACAAACTTCGGGGCGTACTCGACGTGGACGTTGTGCGAACATCCAAGACTCCACCCACCAGTGAAGGGAGCGATCGTGTCGGACCTTGCCGTCGGAGTGCTGCTCGCCGCCGGTGCCGGAACGCGATACGGATCGCCCAAGGTTCTCGCCCACGACGGGCTGTGGCTTCGTACGGCAGTGCAGGCATTGCGTGACGGCGGCTGTGACCGCGTGATCGTGGTGCTGGGCGCGGCCCATGCCCCTGTCCCCGACGGCGCGATCGCCGTGCATGCACCCCGGTGGGAAGAAGGAATGAGCGCGTCGTTCGAGGCGGGGCTGACGGCGGCGTCGGACGCGAACTACGCAGTGGTGCACGTGGTCGATACCCCGGACGTCGGAGCCGAGGTGGTGCGGGCAGTGCTCGATGCTGCGCGGGGAACCGGTCTCGCCAGGGCGGTGTTCGACGGCCGCCCAGGTCATCCGGTCGTCTTGGCGCGGCGTCATTTCGAGGCGGCCGTGGCGTCGGCGTCGGGCGATTTCGGTGCCCGGGGCTTCCTGAAAGGCCGCGACGACGTGAGTGCCGTCGAATGCTCGCAGTGGGCAACGGGAATCGATCACGACTATCGGTAGTTGCCGTGCTTCCGGATCTCGGCGGCAACGGCGTCGATCATGCCGTCGAACTGATGACCACCGGTCCGGAACTCGACCACTGTCGCAGACGGGAGAGCCTTCGAGTTCAGCGCCAGGTGAGAAATGGGAACCACGTCGTCGTCCCGGCAGTGGACGAGTGTCAGGTCGGTCTCGGGCTCAGGCTCGGTGAATGCGTAGTCTGCGACGTCCCACCCACGCGGAGTCCAGTCCGGCATCGCCAGTAGAGCAGCCCGGACGGGCCGATCCCGGCGACGTTCTGCCAGGACCCGGACGAGGATCGACGCGCCGAAGGAATGCGCGATCACCGAATCTGCCGGTCCGAGCCGATCCAGGTGCTGCCGAACCGGTTCGGCCCAGTCCTCGAAACCCATGGCTGTGTCGGACAGCTCCGGCATACGAAGGTCGAGACGCAGAGCCCCGGCCAACCCGTGCGCGAGCTCCGCGTCGTCGACGAATCCGCCGGCACCATGAACGAACAGAAGTCGACGAACCACGATGCTTCCCTTTCCTCGAGATCGGTCATACGAAGAAGACCGACCGGCCACCGCAAAATCACCGGTTGACCCGGACCGCCGCGCCTGGAATTGTCGACGGCAGCGTCGCGTGTCGATGACGGACTGCGTCAGGCATGGAGGCGTCGTACTGCCCAGGAGGCAGCGGTTGTCCATCTCGTTCGATCACACCATCATTCCTGCGAAGAACAGTTCTGCATCGGCGGCGTTCTTTCGTGAACTGTTCGCCTTACCCGAGGCTCCGTCGTGGGGGCCGTTCGTCAACGTGCAACTCACCGACGGCACGCTGATCCAGTTCGCCGAACCACCGGTGGAAGACATTCAGTTCCAGCACTACGCTTTTCGGGTCAGCGAGGACCTGTTCGACGAGGCCTACGCCAGGCTGTCGGACAACGATGTCGAACACTGGGCCGACCCCCGAATGACCGAACCAGGAACGGTCAACACCGAGCACGGTGGCCGCGGAGTGTATTTCCGTGACCCCACCGGCCACTTCTTCGAGATGCTGACGCACTCGTACCTGACCCCGCAGGGTGAGCCGGTACCGTAGCGATCGTGGCCGAGCAACAGCATGTTTCGATGACGAGAACCGCCTACGACACTGTTGCCGAGAGTTACGCGGACCTCGTTCGTCACGAACTCGACGGTCGGCATCTCGAGCTCGGTCTCTTGGCGACGTTTGCCGACCGGGTGCCGGGTGGCGAGGTTCTCGAGGTCGGTTGTGGCTCCGGCCGCATCACCGAGCACCTGCATCAGCTGGGCCTGGACGTGACCGGAATCGACCTGTCGCCGAACATGGTCGAGGTTGCTCGACGCGAATTCCCGCATCTGACATTCCGCGTCGGATCCATGGAGTCGTTGGCTGCGGCGGACAGCTCGGTTGCCGGGATCGTTGCCTGGTATTCGATCATCCACACTCCTCTCGAGCACCTGCCGGCGATATTCGCCGAATTGAACAGAGTGTTGACACCGGGGGGATTGCTGCTGATCGCGTTCCAATCCGGAAACGAGCGAGTACGGCTCGAACAGGTTTACGGACACTCGGTTTCGTACGACGCCTACCGACTCGACCCCGATGCGATCGTGGCCGATCTCGTCGATGCGAATTTCGCGGTGGACGTTCGAGTGCACCGGGCCGCGGTGGGATACGAGCCCACACCGCAGGCGTATCTGATGGCCCGCAAAGCGAACACCGCGAAACGCGACGACCGGTAGCGTCGAGACCGCGAAAGGTGGTGGCCGCTACAGTCGTCTCCGTGATTCTCGGACCGAACGATGCGGTATACCGTCGCCCCTCGAGGATCGTCGTTGCCGGGACGTCCGGTTCCGGCAAAACGACGCTGTCCGCTCGTCTCGGATCGCTTCTGGGAATCGAACACATCGAGATAGACAGCCTCTATCACGGGCCGAATTGGACGCCGCGGGCGACTTTCGAGTCCGACGTGGAGGAGTTCATTGCGCGCCCGTCGTGGGTCACCGAGTGGCAGTACCATGCTGTGCGGGATCGCCTCGCCGATCGTGCTGATCTGATGTTGTGGCTCGATCTGCCACGTCGAACGGTGATGCGGCAGATCGTGATTCGAACGTTGCGTCGACGCTTCTGCAGGCGCGAACTGTGGAACGGTAACGTCGAGCCGCCGTTGCACCGCATTTTCTTCGACCGTGACCACATCATCCGATGGGCATGGCGTACGTACCCTCGGACTGCGGAGAGAGTGCGTCACGTCAGCCTCCGGCGTCCGGAGTTGACGATCGTACGGTTCGAGTCACACAGGGAAGTGAACGCCTGGATTGCGCAGCGCCTCGTTCCGACCGAGTCGAGCTGAGGCAGCCGAACGTCAACAGTGAAGTTGCGTTGCGAGAGACTCGATCGAGTCGACGCTGTAGGTCCAGTCCGACTCCGCAACGAGGTCGGCAGTCTGGCCCGGTCCGTGTTCGAGCGGACGCGCGACGAACGCCGTTGCGAACCCGCAGTCGGCTGCCGCAACGAGATCGCTGTTGTGCGCGGCCACCATCATGCATTCGCTCGGCTCGAGGCCCAGAATATCGGCGGTACGCATGTAGGCGTCGGGGGTGGGCTTGTACGCCCGGACCGGTTCTGCGCCGAGGATTGCATCCCACGGCAGTCCGGCGTTCTTGGCCATGTCGAGCAGCAGTGAGATATTCCCGTTCGAGAGCGGGGCGATGATGAACTCGGTGCGAAGCCGGGTGAGTCCGGGGACCGAATCCGGCCAGGGATCCAATCGGTGCCACGCCTGATTCAACGCGGCAATGCGATCCTCGGCCAGCCGAATGTCGAACTCCGACAGGACGACTCGGAGCGATTCCAGATGCAGTACATCGAGCCGGGTGAAGGGCCTGCGACCGGACCGAACCTCTTCCATCGCGGGCTGGTACATGCTGCGCCAGCGGTCGGCGAAGGAATAGCTGTCGACATCCGGCCCGCACTGAGTTCGGACGTCGCGAGCGATGCTGGTACGCCAGTCGACGACGGTGCCGAACACATCGAACAGGAGAGCCTTCAACGCTCCCTCTTCTTCTTTTTCTTCGGGCTCTTCGAGTGTCCGCCTGCGGACAACAGTGCACCGGCGAGCGGGATGAGGAGGAAGAAGAGCCACTTGCTTTCGAAATCGGTGAGAAAGAACAACGCCAACGAACCGAAGATGACCAGCGGCATGACCACTGCACGCCAATCGAGGCCGCCGCCGGCCTCGGCCGGAGCAGGCGACTGCCCGGGCCGAGCAGGCGTGTGCGACGGTGCCGACGCGGCGGGGAGGTCGACGAATACCGTGTCGAGCTCCCCGCGAGTCGTGGCGGACGCGATAGTGGCGCTGCGCTCGTCGAACTCGGGGACGGTGAGGCGACCCTCGCTGAAGTGCAGGCTCAGCGCGTCGAGCGCCTTTTCCCGATCAGCAGTACCGATACGAATTTCCGGAAGCTCGGACATCGCTACAGGGTAACGCTATCCAAGGCCTGGATATGAGCCGAACTTCGCATCGCTACCGATATGTCGTTATTTGATTTCTGTGAGGACGGTGCCTTGGGTAATAGCGTCGCCTGCGGTGACGCTCAGGCCGGTGATGGTGCCGCCTTTGTGGGCGGTGACGGGGTTTTCCATTTTCATCGCTTCCAGGACTGCGATGAGGTCCCCTGCCTCGACGGTGTGGCCTTCTTCGACGGCGACCTTGACCACGGTGCCCTGCATCGGTGCGGTGACGGAGTCACCGGACGCGGCTCCTGCTCCGGCTCCGCCGCGAGTGCGGGCTTTCGGTTTGCGGCGTACTGCTCCGGCAGGCCCGTTGTTGCCGCCGAGGGACAGTTCCCCGGGCAGCGAGACCTCAACGCGGCGGCCACCGACCTCGACGACGACGGACTGCCGCGGCAGGACCTCGTCCTCGTCGATCGGTTGCCCGGCGGTGAACGGGGGAACCTGGTTGTCC
>NZ_NOXY01000018.1:0-57136 GCF_002258735.1 Rhodococcus sp. WWJCD1 | reverse complement strand
GACGCCTGCACTCTGCCTCTCACCGGCCAGGGCGTCGTGGATCGCATCATCACCAACTTGGCCGTCATCGACGTCGTCGGCGACGGCACCCTCGAGCTGATGGAACTGGCACCCGGCGTGACCACCGAGCAGGTCACCGCCGCAACCGGATCGACCCTGAAGCACTGATCGAACGACAGTGGGCTCGAACAACTGTGGGCCCGAACGTCCGAAGACGTTCGGGCCCACAGTGTTACGTGCTAGTCCGGAATCATGTCGAACGTATCCGGATTCGGTCCGGTACGACCCTGCTCACCCTTGTCCAGTGCCGTGATGGCATCGACATCGGCGGAGCTGAGCTCGAAGTCGAAGATCTCGAAGTTGGCCTTGACCCTCTCCGGCGTCACCGACTTCGGGAAGATGATGTTGCCGCGCTGAATGTGCCAGCGGAGCACCACTTGTGCAACGGATTTGCCTGCCGCATCGGCGATTCGCTGCAGTTCCGCGTCGTCGAGGACGTTGCCCTGAGCGATCGGCGACCACGCTTCGGTGGGGATGGCATGCTCGCGGCCGTAGGCCCATACGTCGTTGTTGACGAAGTACGGGTGCACCTCGATCTGATTCACCGCCGGGACCGTATCGGTCTCCTCTGCGAGGCGATCGAGGTGGGCGGGCTGGAAGTTGGAGACACCGATGTTGCGGGCGCGGCCGTCGGCTGCGAACTCCTCCAACGTCTTCCACGTGGATACGAAATCGCCGTCGTAGCGAGTGGGTAGGGGCCAGTGGATGAGGAAGAGGTCCACGTAGTCGGTTCCGAGGTCGCTGAGCGTCTTGTCGAATGCCTTGCGCGCGTCGTCGGGCCGGTGAAAGCCGTTGTTGAGCTTGCTGGTGACGAAGACCGATTCGCGATCGATTCCGGAGTTACGGATGCCCTCGCCGACCTGCTTCTCGTTGCCGTACATCTCGGCGGTGTCGATGTGTCGGTAGCCGATCTCGAGCGCCGTTTCGACGGCCTTCGCGGTCTCCTCCGGGTCGATCTGGAAGACGCCGAAGCCGAGCTGGGGAATCTGCTTGCCGTTTCTGAGCGTGACGTTGGGTACCTGAGTCATATCGCCGGGGTGCCCGCCCACTCTCGCCTTCAAACCGGGTGAAATGATGCGTGCGTGATAGTGCAGCGCATCCGGCGCGTCGTAGACGGAGTTGCCGAGAAGTTCGGCCGGTCCACCTCCGCTCTGATTGCCCCCGAGCGCCACTTCGACCCCGCGCACCCGTGGTTTCTCACCGCGCCCGAGCGGGGCAACGACGACACCCGAATTTCGGCGTGGACCGAGGGCAACCGCGTCGAGAATCTGGTGCACGGCAAGACCTACTTCGCTGCACTCGCACGAGCCCTCGAGCAGACCGAGCGCGACGATCTGGTGCTCTTCACCGATTGGCGCGGCGACCCGGAGCAGCTGCTCACCGACGACGGCGTGACCGTCGAAGATGCCCTGGCCGCCGTCGCGCACCGCGGTGGCATCGTCAAGGGCATGGTGTGGCGCTCCCACATGGAGACCCTCGGTTTCACCGGTCCGAAGAACCGCAAGCTCGCACTGCGGCTGGAGGAGGCGGGCGGCGAGGTCATCCTCGACCAGCGCGTGCTGACGCTGGGCAGCCACCATCAGAAGTTCGTGGTCGTGCGGTACGGCAGGAAAGATCTGCCCGACGTCGCGTTCGTCGGTGGCATCGACCTGGCCCGTGCCCGACGCGATGACGCCGATCACTTCGGCGATCCTGTCTCACGTCCCTTCCCGCCCGAGTACGGCGAGATTCCCGCGTGGCACGACGTGCAGGTGCAGATCGAAGGCCCGGCGGTGCGGGACGTGGAAGACGTCTTCCGTGAACGCTGGGAAGATCCGGCGGCACTCTCCCGTTTGCCATGGCACGCGATACCCGACCTGCTGCGCGGAGTCACGCGCGAGCCGTCGGAACTCCCTCCCGCGGCGGCACCCCCGGAGCCCCTGGGCACGTGCTCGGTGCAGCTGTTACGTACCTACCCCCGCCGGCGCCCCGCCTACCCGTTCGCCACGAAGGGCGAGCGCAGCGCGGCCCGCGCGTACGCCAAAGCTCTCGACAGGGCCACCGAGCTGATCTACATCGAGGATCAATATCTGTGGTCGGTCGACGTCGCTCGCGTCTTCGCCGCGGCATTGCGCCGGAAGCCGAACCTGAAGTTGGTGGTGGTGGTCCCCAAGCACCTCGACGACGACAGCAACTTGACCATTCCCTCTGCGCTGCTGGGACACTCGGCTGCACTCGGGGTCATCCGCGCGGCCGGCGGCGACCGCGTTCTGGTACTCGACATCGAAAACGACCGTGGCATACCGGTATACGTGCACTCGAAGGTCTGCATCATCGACGACGTGTGGACCGCGGTGGGATCGGACAACTTCAATCGCCGCTCCTGGACCCATGATTCGGAGTTGACCGCGGCCATCGTCGACGAGCAGCGCGACGATCGGGCGCCGTTGGACCCGGCAGGCCTCGGCGACGGTGCCAGAACCCACGCACGGAACCTGAGACTCGAACTGATCCGCGAGCACCTGGGACGGGCCGACGGCGACGACGCAGACCTCGTCGACCCGCAGCAGTTCTTCGATGTGGTCTCGGCCAGCGCGACCGCTCTCGACAACTGGCATCGCAACCCGTCCGCCAAGTCCCGGCCCGTCGGCCGACTGCGCAGGCACGAGATCTCGGTGCCGCCCGTCTGGCAACAGCGACTCGCCGCACTCGCCTACCGCTTGTTCGTCGACCCCGACGGACGACCCATCGGGATGCGCCTGCGTCGTCGATTCTGAAGACTTCTTCGACCGGCCCTTCCCGCTCTGTCCGTTTCGGACCTGACAAATCGGGCATTCGCGATCGGTGCCTTCCTCCTCTCGTACACCCACTGCCCTCGTCTTCGCACCGTCTCCACTGTTGACGGTCACTCTCGACGCCGCCCCGAACGGCAGTACCGAACTGCACGTCCACGCGGGCGGTCAGGGTCACTGGATCGCGCGAATGGCGTCGGTGCTCGGTCTCGATGTCACGCTCGCGGGGGTCTTCGGCGGCGAGATCGGTGCAGTGCTGCGCGGCATCGTCGAGAGTGAGGGCATCTCCGTCGTCTCAATCGATATCGGCCAGGAAAGTGGCTCCTACGTGCACGATCGCCGCAGCGGAAAGCGTGAGGTACTGGCCACGGTGGACCCACCGCCGCTGGCCAGGCACGCGCTCGACGATCTGTTCGGTGCCGCGCTCGCCACCGGTGCCCGCAGCGACGTCGCGATCCTCGGCGGTCCGCATGCCGACGACATCGTGCCGGCCGAGGTGTACGAGCGGCTGTGCGCGGACCTACGCGCGCTCGATGTGCCGGTGGTAGCCGACCTGTCGGGACCGACGATGCAGGCCGCTCTCACCGGCGGTCTCACGGTGCTCAAGGTCAGTCACGAGGATCTCATCGCCGACGGCGGTGCCGAGTCCGAAGACCCGAAGCACCTGATCGACTCGATGCGAAAGATGCACGATGCCGGTGCCGAGGTCGTCGTGATCTCACGAGCAGGGGACCCGGCGTTGGCTCTGGTGGAGGGCGACGTACTCGAGATCGTCACCCCGGGTCTGCAGATGGTCGACCACCACGGCGCAGGCGATTCGATGAGCGCCGGAATCGCCGCCGGAATCGCCCAGGGAATGTCGATGCAGGAGTCGCTGCGGCTGGGTGGAGGCGCGGGCACCGCCAACGTCACCCGCCGCGGCCTCGGTAGCGGCCGAAAAGATCTGGTACTCGGGCTGACCGAATCGGTGGACGTGCGTCCGTACAGCAAGGCGGGCAAGAAATGAGAGCCCTGATCACCAACGACGACGGCGTGCACAGCGCAGGCATCGCCCTGCTGGCACGGGTCGCCCTCGATGCCGGCCTCGACGTCGTGGTGGCCGCGCCCCACGAGGAGCGCAGTGGTGCCAGCGCTTCGTTGACGGGAATGGGCGTCGACGACCACCTCGGTATCGAGATGACCGAGATCGACGGGCTACCCGATGTGACGGCCTATGCGGTGCAGGCCTCGCCTGCCCTCATCGCGTTCGTCGCCACGAGGGGGGCCTTCGGCGACGTGCCGGACCTCGTGCTCTCGGGTATCAACCACGGCCCCAATACCGGTGCTGCCATTCTGCATTCGGGAACGGTGGGTGCGGCGCTGACTGCCCTGACGCACGGGGTTCCTGCCATGGCGTTGTCGTCGCTCGCCACTCGGCCGTCGCATTGGGAGACCGCCGAACACGTCGCACACCTGGCCGTGACATGGATGGTCGCGCACCTGACGGTCGATGCCGTGGTCAACGTCAACATTCCCGACGTTCCCCTCGCCGACTTCGCCGGAATCGTCCCAGCGTCACTGGCTCGCTACGGCGCGGTACAGGCCGAAATAGGAGACCGCGGAGAAGATTTCGTCACCGTCCGGTTCGACGCGATCCGAGCCGAGGACGACGATTCCGACGCCTCCCTACTGGCCCGGAACTGGGCGACCGTCACCGCACTGCGTCCCCCGAGCGAGGTGGACCGCGTCGATCTGTCGACGATGTGCGAGTGAGCTCTGCGCCGAGGAACGAGAATTGTCGGTGCCCTCGGGCACACTGGAACACATCACCACATATGCCACGGACCTAGGGGGTCACCGCGTGACGTTCCATTCTGTAGTTCCTCCGTTTCTGCTCGAACGGCTCCAGGGGGCCGGTGCCCGCGCCACGCTGCTCGCCGACCGTGAGATGCGGGCGGGGCGAGAAGTCGTCCAGGCACGTACCGCCATCGCGCCGCGGACCGGCGGCACACTCGAACGCACGATCGCCGACGCGAAATCGACTCGCGACCTCCCGGGCCAGCAGGTTCGCGCCGAGGGTGAGGATCCCACCGGCGATGCCGCGACCGACGAGGCATACGACGGTCTCGGCGCGACCTACGCGTTCTTCGACGAGGTCTACGGCTACTCGAGTCTCGACGGCAGTGGCCTGCCCCTCGACGCGACGGTGCACTACGGCCAGGACTACGACAACGCGTTCTGGGACGGCTCGCGCATGGTGTTCGGCGACGGTGACGGCGAGGTGTTCGCTCGATTCACCGTCTCACTCGGCGTCATCGCGCACGAGCTCGCGCACGGGTTCACGCAGTACACCACTCCGCTCGAGTACAAGGACCAGGCCGGCGCACTGAACGAGTCGATCTCCGACGTCTTCGGCGCACTCGTCGAGCAGTACACCGCGAAGCAGAACGCCGAGGACGCGTCGTGGCTGATCGGTGAAGGTCTGTTCCTTCCCGCCGTTCAGGGGAAGGCTCTGCGCTCGTTGCTCGAGCCCGGCACCGCGTACGACGACGATGTGTTGGGCAAGGATCCGCAGCCGGCGAGTATGGACGATTTTGTCGTCACCACCGAGGACGAGGGCGGGGTGCACATCAATTCGGGTATTCCCAACCGGGCGTTCGCCGTTGCCGCGACCACTCTGGGAGGTCCGGCGTGGGACCGCGTCGGGCAGGTCTGGTTCGACACGATGACCGTCGGCGGACTCGCACCGACAGTGGACTTCGCCGGCTTTGCCGCCGCAACACTCGCGGCGGCGAACAAGCGATTCGGAGCCGGGTCCGACGTTGCCGAGGCTGTGGCCACGGGTTGGTCTACCGTGGGGGTGAAGACAACCGGGGTCGAGCCCATACCTAAGCCGAACGATGATCGGGTGTGATCGAGGGCAGATGAGCCTGCGCATCGAGGTACTACGAACCGGCGGCGTCGCTGGAATGTCCAAGCGTGGCATCGTCGAGACCGACGAGCCGGAATGGCAGTCGTTGGTCGAGGCCGCGCAGCCGTACCTTGCCGATCAGCAGGCCACCGACGCGGCCGAGTCCAACGCCCGCGACACATTCGTCTGGAGCGTGTCGGTGGGCGAGCATTCGTGCCGAGTCGGGGATTCTGCCCTGACCGGGCCCTTACGCGACCTCGCGGAGCGCACACTCCGCGAGGGCCGCGTCAGGTAGTTCAAGGCAGTTGTAGTCGACACAGACCTGTAGTCAGCCCAGCTGTCAGGCTTTCCACTCCTCGGTGCGTTCTTCGGTTGCCTTGCTCAGCGCCTCGACGGTGGCGTCGACTCCGAAGTCCTTGCCGTAGACCGGCGAACCCGGCTGCTGTCGCCAGGACTCTTCGAGGGTTCCGGCATCGACCGGGTCGAAGCCGAGCTCGTCGATGACCGAGAACACGAACTTCTTCGAGTCGTCGTCGTTGCCTGCGATCGGAAGCGCGATGCGCCCGTCGGTCCCGGCCGGTACGCCCTTCTCGAGCAAGTGCTTGTACCAAATTCCGTTGAAGGCCTTGATCACCGGCTCACCGAGTTGTTGGGCGACCCAGACACTTTCGGGTGTTCCGCCTTCGATCTCCTCGATCAGCCCGTCGCGCTGCTGCGGGTAGTAGTTGTTCGTTTCGATGATCGGCGCTCCGGGCTTGCGAGCACTGGTGATTCCTGGAGCGAGATCCGGAACGTTCTTCTGCGGGATACTCAGAATCACGAGGTCGGCATCCTGCGCGGCATCCGCGGCCCACACCGCGGTCGCTCCGGTTTCCGCCGCCAGGTCGGCGAGAGTCTCCGGATCACGCGAGTTGGAGAACCGAACCTCGTGACCGAGTGCTGCGAGTCGGCGCGTGAGCGTGCCGCCGATCTGTCCAGTTCCGATGATGCCAATTTTCATGTCCGGAACAAACGATCCCGGACGGGATCTATTCCCGTCAGGAACCGACCGCGACCTTCGAGCGGGGCCGCCCGAACTTCATCGCCTTGTCCACGAGCTTGCCGTACCGCAGAACCGGCAGGTCACGGAAGTAGTTCATCCGCAGCTTCCACGGAGTTTCACTGCCCTGCCTCGGGAAGTTGTCCACGGCCCGCAGTACGTAACCGGCGGCGAAGTCGAGAAACGGCTCTTCGTCGACGGAGGGATCGCGTTCGAGCTCGACGGTGCTGTACCCGTTCTCGTCCATGTGCGCGAGAAGTCGCATGACGTAGTTCGAGACCATGTCGGCCTTGAGTGTCCACGACGCGTTGGTGTATCCGACCACAAAAGCGAAGTTGGGGATGCCGGTGAGCATCATGCCCTTGTAGGCCATGGTGCTGGGCAGGTCCACGTCTTCACCGTCGACGCGGAACGTCGCGCCGCCGAGTGCGGACAGGTTCAATCCCGTTGCAGTGACCACGATATCGGCGTCGAGGTGCTGGCCGGACTTCAGCTTCAGGCCGGTCTCGGTGAAGCTGTCGATGTGATCGGTGACGATCGACACCTCGTCCTTGCGGATCGACCGGAACAGATCGTTGTCGGGTACCAGGCACAAGCGCTGATCCCACGGGTTGTAGGACGGGGTGAAGTGGGTGTCGAGGTCGTATCCCTTCGGCAGCCAGCCCTCCTGCAGCTTCCGGATCCGCTTCTTCATGAACTCCGGGTACTTCTGACTCAAGGTGAAGATCAACATGGCCATCGACACGTTCTTGAGCCGAGTCACGCTGTACGCCAACTTCTTCGGCAGTCGCTTCCGCAATGCCTGCGCAATCGGGTCCTTGGACGGCAGCGAGAGGATGTAGCTCGGCGAGCGCTGCAGCAGGGTCACGTGCTCGGCATCGCGAGCGAGATTGGGTGCCAACGTGATCGCCGTTGCCCCACTGCCGATGACGACGATCTTCTTGCCCGCGTAGTCCAGATCCTCGGGCCAGTGCTGCGGGTGGATCACCTGCCCACCGAAGTTCTCCTGGCCGACGAATTCGGGACTGAATCCCTTGTCGTAGTTGTAGTAACCACTGCAGGAGAACACGAACGACGCGGTGATCGTGACGGTCTCGTCGGTGTCGCTACGCTGCGCAGTCACCGTCCAGAACTGCTGCTCGGACGACCATTCGAGGGCGACGACCTTGTGGTGGTACCGAATGTGCTTGTCGACGCCGGCTTCTCGGGCAGTCTCGACGATGTAGTTGCGAATGTCGGTACCGTCGGCGATGGACTTCTCGCCCATCCACGGCTTGAAGCTGTACCCGAGGGTGTACATGTCGGAATCGGAGCGAATGCCGGGGTAACGGAACAGATCCCACGTTCCACCGATCGCCCCGCGGCTTTCCAGGATGGTGTACGTCTTCCCGGGCAGATCGTGCCCGAGGTGACGCGCGGCCCCGATACCGGACAGGCCGGCACCGATGATGAGGACATCGACCTCGGGGGTAGTCAGTACGGCAGTCATATCAGCAACGATTCCTTCGGTGGGGGGTCAGCTGGTCTTGTTGCGAGCGCTCTCGGACCTACCGAGGCGAGCTACTTCTTCGTCCATCTTGGGCAGGATGGTCGGCACGTGCGCCAGCATGCTGCGATCGCCGACGCGCGAGGTGATGACGGCCTTGAACCAGGACGCTGCACCCACCCAGCGCGGTACGTACACGCGACGCTTGCGCTTGGCCAGGCCGTCGACGAAGGCGTCGACGCACTGCTCGACGGTCATTGTCTTGCCGAGGGGGCCGGGCAGTACCGCAAGCAAGTCCTGGAATGCCGTGAGATCGGATTTGGCGTCCTGCACCATCGGGGTGTCGATCCACGCCATGTGAGCCGAGCCGACATCGACCCCTCGGTAGTTCACTTCCAGCCGAAGCGCATTCGCGAAATGCTCGGCCGCAGCCTTGCTCGCGTTGTAGGCCGCCAGACCGGGGCAGGGGGTGAACGCGGCCAGCGAGGAGACGACGAGGATGTAGCCGTTGCGTTCGATCAACGACGGCAACGCAGCGCGGACGGTGTTGAACACGCCCATCACGTTGATGTCCATGACGCGTTGGAACGTGGCCGGGTCCACCTGCATGATCGAGCCGTAGCTGGCGATTCCTGCGTTGGCGAGCACCAGATCGATGCCTCCGAACGCCTCGATCCCGCCGTCGACGGCGCGCTGCATGTCGTCCAGATTTCGGACGTCGGCGACGAACGCTTCGGCCTTCAGCTGCGTCGCCAGCTCTCGCAGCGGGGCCTCGTCGACGTCGACGAGGACCAGCCGGGCACCTTTGCCGGCCAGGTCGCGCGCAGTGGCGGCACCGATTCCCCGTGCTGCTCCGGTGATCAGAACCACCTTGTTCCGTAGCGTCGACGCCGCCATGTGCTCCCCCTCGATCCGAATGCTTGTCTGCGAACACTTTGCATCTGATACCGAGCGGTGTCAAGATCTGTGTGTGACCATCCATCACAGTGAAGTCGGCCGCACCTACCGAGGTGCCGATCCGCAGCAGCGGCAACAGGAGCGTCGGATCCGCCTGCTCGACGCAGCCGTCGAAGTATTCGGCACCACCGGATACCGGACGGCGACCGTGGAGAAGGTGTGCAACGAGGCCGGGCTGACCAAGCGCTATTTCTACGAGTCCTTCACCAACAGCGAGGACTTGTTGATGGCCACCTACGCCCGGGCGACCGACGCGATGCGCGAGAGCATCCTCGTCGGAGCAGCCGCAGAGCGGGATTCCAGCGAACAGGTGCTCAGAGGGGCACTCACCGGCTTCTTCACGTTCGTCGCCGAGCAGCCGAAATCGGCTCGCATTGCCTTCGTGGAAATCCTCGGCGTGTCCCCTACCGTCGACGCGCTGTACCGCAAGACCACCACCTCGTTCTCCACGACCGTGCTACAGGTGGCCGAGACCGTCGGGGCCAGCCGCGGCCTGGCCGGGCCGAACCGTCGAACATTGGCGATGGGCCTCGTCGGCGCGGTCCTCACCATTGCTCAGCAATGGTTGCTGTCCCCCGAACGCGAACCTCTCGAATCCGTGATCGCGAGCGCCCACACCATCCTGGCCGCGGTGGTGTTCGGACGCGTCGACGGCTAGCGGCAGGGTCGGAACCGGAAAGCTCAGGCTCTGCTCTGCAGCGGCTCCACCGGGGCATCCGCGGTGGATCGTTCGCCGGATTTGACGACGACTACGCCGAGCAGGATCAGCGCGCCACCGGCGAGTTGGATCGGCGCCGGCGCTTGACCGAGTAGCAGCCACGCGAACACAAGTGCCGCAACAACTTCCATCAAACCCATGAACGACGCCAACCGCGAACCGAGACGTCGACCGGCTGCGATCCCGAGGACGTAGGCAAGCGCTGCCGTCACCACTCCGAGCCCGACGATCGGAACCCACCACGGAACGACGGCATCGACGAAGGTGACGTCGGTCAGCGGGGCTGCGAACGGCACGATGCCGACGAGTCCGGCGACGAGCAGGATCAGCCCGCCCGTGAGCAACCCTCCGCCTGCGAGCACGATCGGCGGAAGTCCATTGGTCTCGTCGGCAGAGAGCACCCAGTAGACGGCAGCACCGGCCATCGCGCCGAGCGCCCACAGCACGCCGACAGTGTCGACGTCGGCACCGGAGATCAGGTCGAGCACGAGCACCAGACCCATTGCGGCCAACAGCGCACCCACCAGGGTCGAGCGGCCGGGGCGTTGGTGATGGCGGAACCACATCCACCCGATGACGGCTACCGGCGAGGTGAACTCGATGAGCAGCGCTACACCCACTTCCATGCGCCCGACCGCGTTGAAGAAGGCGAGCTGACAGCCGGCGACTGCGAACGCTCCGTACGCCGCGATCAGCTTCCAGTTCTTGGCCAGCAAGCTCCAGCGTCCACGCAGCGCCAGGATCGACGGAATCAGCAAGACCGCGGCGGCGAGCAGGATTCGCGCGGTCACCGCTGCGCCTGCAGTCCAGCCGGCATCGAGCAATCCCGTGGCCAGCGAACCGGAGAGCCCGAACGACGCGGCCGAGAGCAACGCGAACCCGAGCCCCGAAAGCCGGCGCGAGCGCGCAGCAGCGTCATGCGTGGCCGCGAGGTCCACCGTCGTGTCATGAGTGTAAGCCGTCATGACATGTGACAGTAGAGACCGACTTGGTAAGGTGTCAACATGCTTTTTGCTCATGACGCAGAACTGTCGCTTCTGTCCGCCGTGGCATTGGTCAATTCCGCCGAGGATCCGGACACGTTGACCACACGCAACGAGCTGGCCGAGTTCTTCACCGAGCAGGGCTACTCCGGCCGCTTCGACGGCGACGACGCCGAGCTCGAGGCGGTGAGGGCATTACGGCCGACCCTGCGCGCTCTGCTCACCAGCAGCCGCGAAGACGCCGTGGTCGAGGTCAACCGACTGCTGGCCGAGTCCTCGGCCCTGCCGCGACTGGTCCGCCACGGAGACCTCGACTGGCACGTTCACGCTGTGGCCGACGACAGTCCGCTCGCCACCCGCATCGTTGTCGAAACTGCGATGGCGATGATCGACGTCATCCGCGCCGACGAGCTGTCCCGCTTCGACGTCTGTGCAGATCCGGACTGCAACGGGTTGGTTCTCGATCTCTCACGCAACCGCTCACGCCGGTTCTGCAGCACGACCTGCGGCAACCGAGCGGCAGTTGCCGCCTACCGCGCACGTAAGGCCCAGTAGCGGAGCGCTTCGCAAGGCCGACGGCATAGTCGACGGACTTCCGGGTATCCGGGGATGGAACTTAGCGAGAGGAACATCCCCCATGGTCGAGAAAAGGCCTTCCAAGACAAGCTGGGCACGTGCGGTCGAGAACATGTTGGCCGTCATCCTGATTTTCGCTGGAATCGCGGCCGCAGGCGGTCTGATCGCCGCCTTGGCGGGCGGCTTCGAAGGGTGGGCCATCGTTGCCGGTGTCACCGTCGTCGTGCTGTTCGGTGCCGCGTTCTTCGCCGTTCGAGACGGTGCCCGACGCCGCGCTCGTGAAATCGACACGGTCGTCTACGCACCCGACAGCACCGACCAATTGTTCGACGTCGACCCGAACACCGGTGAGCGAACCCCGCACCGCGAATAGTTCGACGTACTGTGCTTTCGGTGAATCACGAGGTCATGATGGCACCGATTCGAGACGGACGTTCGAATCGGTTCCGAGAAAGGACACCCCCGACGCGGTCTCGACGATCGACCCGACTCAGTGAATCCATCGGACCGTTCGGGCAGTGGCCATCGCCACCGCACGTCGTTCGATTCTGTGGTGGCCACGAGCGCGTTCTCCTCGAACGAACAAGCGGTGTTGCCGACGGTCGTCTCGGACGCGTACGGACCGCGCAGCGTCCACACGTCCGCACCGCCTGCGTCGACGACGGTTGTGTCGGAGGTCAATTCGAGACCGTCGAGCGGCGTTCCGGTACGGGGATCGAAGAATGTGGCCTCACCGCCGAGGGTGACAAGGCCTCGTCCGTCGGACACGTGAATCAGCGGCCTCCACGCCGTCCCAGCCCGCGAAGGACGTGATCGGGCGCGACCACGTTCGATCGAGAGCGTCCGGCGAACCACCGTGCAATACCGATTCGCCGTCCTCGGGGTTGCCCTCGAGCAGGAAGACGGACTGCCCGTCGCTCTCGATGGCGTACGGGAACCAGGCTTCGGAGATCGGCGTTCTCCGTGCCTCCCCGTCGTCCACACCGATCCTCACGATCGACGGGACGTCGGAATACGAATCCAGACAGACGATGTCGTTACCCACGGGCTCGCTTGCGCACTGGTCGACACTGCCGGGTGACTTCTACCACCGGATACTCCCGTCCTCGGCATCGATGGCCACGAACTCGATCGAATCCACGGAATACGACCGAGGATTCGGCAGTCCCGCGGCAGTGACGAGAACATCACCGGCGTCGATCACCTCGGCGACACTCGAATCGAATTGCAGATCTGATGCAGGAGAACGGAATGCGGCGAATTGGCGTCCGTAGACGGCCTCGGCATCGATCTGCCACGTCGGTTCGAGGACGGGCCCGGCCAATGCCTGCGTGGTTGTCGTCTCCTCCGAGAACGTCGGTGTCATAGCCTGGACGTCCGACGGCTGTTCGACGGGAACATCCTGCATCGATACCACGACGACTGCGGCGACGACGGATACGGCGGCAACAGCCACCGCAACTCCGGCGCGGATGGTGGACCTTCTCTGCGAATCAGTCATGGCCACTGCGCAATCGGAGCCTGCGCCACAGCATCGAGCACCTCGAAAGACAGTGGTTCCGGCAACACCAGCGGTGCGTACTGGGTGGGGTCGAGGTCGACCGTCGAGCGGACCGACACCTGCACCCCGGACGGTCGTGTCACCGTCACCGAACGCGTGAGCTGTGTGGTGCCGTCCTCGGAGACGAAGCTGTTCATTATGTCGGCGTCATAGCTTTCGGGGCCGTACGCGGACTCTGGATCGTAGGGATCGAGATTGCACCCTCACTCGACGGGGGCAGCCCGACCTCCGAACAGCCCGGGAATTTCACCGGATACGTCGATCGGCTCGGACACAACATCGGAATCACTGACTACACAGCCGACTCCGGTGATCGAAGCAGGCCGGCCGCGCTCACCCGAGGGCCACCACCGTGACGATGACAGAGATCTGGATGATCGCATTGTATCTTCTACTGTCGGGCACGAGACGACAATCCAGACCCAGAGGAAGGTTTCGGCGCTGTTGCGTTGACGATCGGTTGAGTGCGACAACCTATCGTTCCGGCTCAACGAGGTTGCTCTGCGTTCTGCTCGCCGCGACGACCGCGTTGCGTTCACCTCCGATACACCAGCGGGTGTTGGCATATGGCCATCGATTCGACAGCACTAGGTGAGGGGTTGTGCGGTGGGCCGTATACAGCTCGAGTCCGTATCCAAAAAGTTCGGCAGCAGCGATGCGTTGACGGAGATAGATCTCGATATCGCCGACGGCGAATTCCTGGTTCTACTCGGACCGAGCGGCTGCGGGAAGTCGACCCTGCTTCGACTGGTCGCAGGCCTGACCCAGCCGACCGGCGGCCGAATCCTGCTCGACGGCAAAGACATCACCGTCGTGCCGCCGCGTGACCGAGACCTTGCGATGGTGTTTCAGAGTTACGCGCTCTATCCGCACCTGAGCGTTGCCAAGAACATCGGCTTCCCGCTTCGGTCACGCAGATTCTCCCGTAGCCGTATTGCGGATTCGGTGGCCGCCGTTGCCACAGCCCTCGATCTGAGTGAGCTGTTGTACAGACGACCGGCCGAGCTCTCCGGCGGGCAGCGGCAGCGAGTTGCTTTGGCGCGGGCCATGGTTCGAGATCCAGGCGCATTTCTGATGGACGAGCCCCTGTCCAATCTCGACGCCAAGCTCCGCAGCGCCACCCGCACCGAGTTGATCGAACTGCATCGGCGGATCGGCACCACCTTCCTCTACGTCACACACGATCAGGTCGAAGCGATGACGATGGCGACGCGAATCGCACTGATGGACAACGGCCGCATCGAACAGGTCGGCACACCTTCCGAGCTCTACGACACCCCGAAATCGGTTTTCGTGGCCGGATTCCTCGGTGCCCCGCCGATGAACCTGTTCGACGCCACCGTCACGGCGCATCGAGGCGAACTTCACGCCGTGGCTCCAGGAGTGAACATTCCCCTGGGGATCGAGGCGGGCGCACATACCGATCAGCCGGTCACAGTCGGCATCAGGCCGGAGAAGATGCACATCACGGACGCACCCGCTCGCCTACATGCCGACGTCACGACGGTGGAAAACCTCGGCAGCGAGGAGCTCGTCCACGTTCTAGCAGGCTTGAACACATTGTGCATCAGAGCATCTCGCCCGTCCCAGGCCTGCGTGGGAAACCCGATCTCCATCCGGGTCGAGCCCACGGACGTGCATCTGTTCGACCCCGAAACCGGGCGACGCCTGATCTGGGCACCCGAGGACACACCTGCCCGAGACCGATCACCGCTCTACGTCGCCTGACCATCCCTCTCGTCTCATCGAACGGAAAGTGCAGACAGTGAAACGCATTCTCATCGGATCGGGAGCGCTGGCAGTGAGCGCTCTGCTGTTGACTGCCTGCGGAGGACTCGGCAGTACCTCCGCCCCCACCTCGACAGCAGTACCGGCATCTATTCCAGAACTCGCCCCTGATCAACCGGTATCTGTCGTCTTCGAGAGCTACAACTACGGGCTGGCCGGCGCCTGGACGGACACGTTCGACGCCCTGATCTCCGAGTTCGAGAAGCAACATCCGAACATCACCGTCACCGCGCAAAAGCCTCAGGGCAACAGCCCCAATCCCGCCACCGACACCGTGTCGAGTATCCAGAGCCAGATGGTCGCCGGGGCACCGCCGGACGTGGCGCAGCTCGGTTTCAGTGACCTCGACTTCACCATCCACCAGCTGGGCGCGAAGTCGCTCGACGATCTCGTCGGCAAGGACGAGGTACAGCGCAACTTCGACGGCGTACGGCACCCGTACGCCCCTACTGCGCGAGCACTTGCCGACTGGGACGGCACGACATATGGAGTGCCGTTCGTCTTCTCCACGCCTGTCTTCTATTACAACGCAACACTGTTCGAGCAGGCCGGTCTCGACCCGGCGACTCCGCCGACCACGTGGGACGAGGTGGCCACTGCCGCATCGACCATCGCGTCGAAGACCGGTAAGGGCGGGGTGTATCTGGACTGCCTCACCAAATCGGCCAAGGACTGGTGCTTCCAGAGCCTGGTTCGGTCCAACGGCGGTCGAGCGATATCGCAGGACCGGTCGACGCTCGAGTTCGATGCAGAACCTGCCGTCGACGCCACCGCCATGGCCCGCGGACTCGTCGACGCCGGGGCCACGCCGAAGCTCAGCCAGCAACAGGGGTACGAAGCCTTTGCCCGCGGCGACATGGGAATGATCCTCGAAACGAGCGCAATACAAGGCACATTCATCAAGGGCGCGAAGGACAAGTGGGACCTGCGGGCCACCACGATGCCGTCGTTCGGCTCGAAGCCCGTCGTACCGACCAACTCCGGGGCGTCACTGTTCACCTTCGCCTCCGACCCCGCGAAGCAGCGTGCATCCTGGGAGCTGATCGAGTTCCTTACCAGCGAAGAGTCCTACATCGCGATCTCGAAGGGTATCGGCTACCTGCCCTTGCGTACCGGTCTCGTCGACGATCCCGACGGTTTGAAGAAGTGGGCCGAATCCAACCCATTGATCGAACCCAACCTGACGCAGCTGGAAACGATGGAGCCGTGGGTGTCGATGCCGGGCAACGACTATCTGCAGATCCGGGACGGCATGATGGACGCCGTCGAATCGATCGTGTACCAGGATGCAGACCCGGCTGCGACATTGACTGCCGCTCGCGAGCAGGCCGCGACACTTTTGCCCGCGTCATGAGGGGGTTGGGAGTGGAGCCCGCGGAACGACCCCAGCAGGCAGGAGTGGAGCCCGCGGAACGACCCAAGGGGGCAGGATTCACGCTCGTGCAGTTGAGCGACACGCATCTGCGGGCCGAAGGAGAACTTGTCCACGGAAGTGTCGATACATTTGCCAATCTGACGTGTGTTCTCGACATGCTCGCGGCCTCCGGGCAGCGCATCGACGCGATGATCTTCTCCGGTGACGTGGCCGACGACGGTGATCCGGCCGCGTACCGTCGACTGCGGGGTGCTGTCGATCCGGTGGCCGAATCACTGGGTGCAGCAACGATCTACGCGATGGGAAATCACGACGAGCGGGCGGCGTTCGGTCGCGAGTTACTCGACGACCCTCGGGCGTCGGACCCGGATCGCACGTTCGACTCGGTGCAGGTCGTCGACGGAGTTCGCATCGTCGTCCTCGACAGCTCGACACCGGGGCGACACGACGGCCGGATAGATCCACATCAACTACTCTGGCTTGCAGAGGTATTGGCGGTGCCATCACTTCGTGGCACGATCCTGGTGCTGCATCACCCGCCCATTTCGTCGCCGGTGGTGACGGTCGACTATCTGAGGCTGCAGAACCCTGCTGACCTCGAGTGCGCGATTGCGGGATCGGACGTGCGGGTGATCGTCTGCGGCCACGCCCACCACACAGCTGCAGGGTCCGTCGGCGGTGTTCCGGTGTGGGTCGGTCCTGCGATGTCGTACCGTGTCGACACCTTTCCCCCGGCCGGGCGGCACCGAGGCCTCTCCGGGTTCGGCTTCACTCGCATAGACCTGCTCGAATCCGGTTTCACCGCAACCGCCGTCGAGGTGGCGCCTGCCGCCACTGTGTACGACGAGTCTCGGCAATCGGTACTCGACAAGCTCGCCCATCTCTCACACCAGGCCGGGTGAGAAGGGGTGTTCATCGCCGTGGAGGATCGACCGCTCGAGACCGTCGTCGGTACGAATGCAGGGCCCCTCTTTCGCCAGGGCCGGTGGCGGCGGGTGATCCGGTCGGCGCAGCCGTACTTGTATCTGACACCGGCTGTCGGCCTGTTGATCGTGTGGACGTACCGACCACTGGTGCAGGCCGCGGAACTGTCGACCTACTCGTGGAACCTCCTGCCGACCACACCGATGGTTCCGGTCGGTGCCGACAACTATCGACGACTGCTCGAGCTACCGGCCGTCGGAGATTCCCTCCGGCGCACAGTGATTTTGATCATCGGGCTGTTGCCGTTCTCCATCGTACTTCCGGTGACCATCGCGTTCGCCACCCGAAAGGTGAACGGACGCGCACGGGTTGTCTACCAGAGCATCGTCTTCGCGCCGTTCCTCATCGCGCCCGTCGCCGGAGCGGCCGTGTGGCAGTGGCTGCTCGACCCAGGTGCCGGCATCGTCAACCGCGTCATCGGCTCCGATCGCAACTGGATTCAGGACGCCGACACCGCACAGTTCGTCGTCATCGTGATCACAGGTTGGCACTTCCTGGGTTTCGCAGTTCTGGTGGTGTCCGCGGGGATGGCCGGTATCGACACGTCGTACCAGGAGGCTGCGGAGTCGGACGGTGCGTCCAAATGGCAGATCGACCGGTGGATCGTGCTGCCGCTGCTGTCGCCGACGTTGGTGTTCCTCGCCCTGATGACTGTGTTGTTGAGCGCTCAGTGGACGTTCCCGCTCATCGACACCCTGACTCAGGGCGGTCCGTCTCGGTCTACCACCAACATCTATTACCTGCTGTGGGACTACGGCTTCCGCACTTTCGATGCCGGCCTGAGCGCGGCCGCCGGCATCGTGCTGTTCGTGGGATTCGGTGCGCTTGCCGGCGGTCTCGTGTGGTTGTCGGAAAAGGTTGCCTTTCATGACGATTGATATCGGCCGCGTACGCGGACATCTGATTCTTGGCATCACCGCGCTGGCGTGCGCGTTTCCGATCTACTGGTTGTTCGCGACGTCGTTGCGCCGCCCCGACGACGTCTATTCGCTCTCCCCCGTGCCGTGGCCCCTCTCAGTGGCCAACTATGTCGACGCGGCGAACAAGGTGGACCTGTTCGGTCTGTTGGGCAACACGTTTGCCGTTGCGCTCGCGTCGTCGACGGCGCAGCTGCTGATCGCTGTCTTGGCGTCGTACGCCTTCGCGATGTACACGTTCCGGTTCCAGAAGTTGCTGTACCTCGCGTTCGTCGGCACGTGGCTGGTGCCGTTCCAGGTGACGATGTTGCCGAACTACGTTCTGCTGTATCAGCTGGGGCTCATCAACACCCTCGCGGGCGTCGTCGTACCCACACTCTGTTCAGCATTGGCCGTGCTGCTGCTTCGTCAACACATGGCAGGCTTTCCGAAAGAGCTGATCTCGGCCGCTCAAATGGATGGACGTTCCTCGTGGTCGATCCTGTGGACTGTGGTGGTCCCCAACCTCAGGCCCGCACTCGCAGCCCTGTCGATCCTGTTGTTCGTCAACTCCTGGAACGAATATTTCTGGCCTGCAGTGGTACTGCAGCGAAGCAACGCCGTCCTGCAACTGGGTCTGCGTAGCTTCATGGGCACCGAGGGCACCGACTGGGGACCGATGATGGCTGTCGCAGGAATGGCGTGCCTACCGGTGTTCCTGCTCTACGTCGTTCTGCAACGGCACATCGTCGACGCGTTCGTCAGGTCGGGCCTGAAGTGATCACGCCGGTTCGATACAACGCACAAAAGCGTCGACTGCGGGGTTGCACTCGTTGCCTCGCCAGACGAGATACAGATCGATTGTCGGGACTGGATCGAACAGCTTGACGGCCACTGTGTTCGACCCAACGGCTCCCATCCCCGCCGAGGTCGCCCGCGACCACGACGCGAACCCGACCAATGGCTTCACCGACACCACGTGAGCCGTCGCACCTGGGTCATCGGCAGTCTGAGCCACATGGAGTCCGATGCGGTTGTCGGCGGCCGCCGCGAAAATGGAGTCGTACATCGCCGGGCACTGCTCTCGGTCGAACAAGATGCAGGATTGACCTGCCAAGTCCGCGAACGGAACTCGGGACAGACCTGCCCAACTGTGTTTCCTGCCGACCACGGCGACAAGCGGTAAACCCTGCAGCACCCGGCGATGCCTGAACTCCCCCGATCCAGGGCGGCCGTAGACGAGCGCAACATCGAGAGTGCCGTCTTTCAGAGCCGTCAACTGTGGGCCGGTTCGCTTCTCCCACAGCGAAACCACGACGTCCGAGTGATCGCGATTCATCCGGGCCAGGGCGTCGGGCAGTACGTGCCGGCTGGCCGGCAAGTTGTAACCGATGTTGAGAGACCGTTCCTCACCGGTCGCGACCGCCCGGGTGACCCTGGCCGCCGTGTCCATCTGTCGAACTATGAGCCGCGCCTGACTCTCGAATTCGCGACCCGCTCGTGTCAGCGTCACCTCGTGCGACGTCCTGGCCACCAACGTCACTCCCAGCGACTTCTCCAGCTTCTGCAATTGGGCGCTCAACGACGGTTGGGTGAGGTGCAGTCGGGCGGCGGCGCGTCCGAAGTGCAGTTCTTCGGAGATGGCAATGAACGCCGTCAGATGCCTGAGCTCCATGATCTGCCCTTCGAGATGGGGGATGATCTCGCCAGGGTATAGAGCGCACACAACAACATCTGAACACCGGACGTCCAGCTGATGCATTCTCGGTCGAGACGTGCCGACGGTGCACTTCTGGACAGCGCGTTCTAACTGCGCGTCGACTGGAGCTTCCGCGCTGATCTGGCGATCACGAATCCTCCGATGCCGACTACACCGAACCAGAGGTCGGCGATGATCCCGACTGTCTGCACCTGATCACCTCGTGCGAGCGTGAAGACATCGAGCATCAGCGCGGGGACACCGCGAGCCAAAGCCAAGCACGATCCGACCGACATCGCCCACGTCACTCGCCGATGCCACACGGTCGATTCGATGCCGGTTCCGAACCAGGCGAACAGCCCCGCTCCAATGGCGATGATCGCGGTCGCGACGAGGTCGTAGGCGAGGAACACCGGCCGTTCACCGATGGGCGCGAGCTCCGCTGGAACACCACCGCGCCAACCGGCAGCCCACGCTACGTGCACAGCGGCAAAGACTGCGCTCGACAGTGCGAGAAAGTACGCGACGGTGCGATGCGCGGTACGTGGACGCAGTATTCGAGCCATGCCTCCATAATGGTCCGACACGACGGTGACGCATATCCGGGAACACCCTGATCTGACGCGAGCGCGTGCGGCGAGAGGCTATCCGAATGAGGCCAGAAGACTCGAGCGAAGCTCGTATCGACTGATCCACGTCGCTTGGACGGCGTGATAAAGATCGGGTTTGCCGCTCCACACCGTCGCCGCTGGAACATTGTCGGAATCGAGTTCGTGATGCCAGGAGCCGCCGACGTGGTCGATGAAGGAGTCGGCCGCAACGTCCCACCATTCGCGATAGTCGTTGTGGTACCGATCTTCTCCGGTGTGACGACCCAGCGTCGCGGCGGCGGCGATCGCCTCGCACAGCACCCAGTGCAGTCGCTCGGTCACCACAGGGCGTCCGGACCAGTCGGTGGTGTACACGAACCCCGGGGTCGGGCCCGGCTGCCAGCCATCCTGCGCCGCTCGGTGATACAGAGACTTCGCCGACTCGACGTAGTCGTGGCCGTGGACGCTGGTCGCAACCATGCTGGCCTGCACCAGAAGTCGTGCCCACTCGAATCCGTGACCCACCGTCGCCCCGTACGGCTTGAACTGGTTGGCGGTGTCGTCCGAATTGAACTCGAGCTGCGGAATCCATTCTGCAGTGAAGTGTTCCGGAATGCGCCAGTCGTTGGCCGCAGCCCACGTGCACACGTTGTCGCAGATGCATACTGCACGTTCACGCCAGATCGTGGGCGCACCCGCATCGACGGCAGCCAACAGCGCTTCGACCATGTGCATGTTGGCGTTGATTCCGCGGTAGTCGTCGAGTTCGGTCCAGTCGGCAGTCCATGTGTCCGCACACATTCCGTAGTTCTCGTCCCAAAAACGTGCGGCCACGATGTCGAGGGCTTCGCCGAGAAGACCCCGACCATCAGGGTGCCCCGCGGCGGCGGCAGCCGAAGCGGCCAGTACCACGAATGCATGCGTGTACGCGTTCTTGACAGCATCGGGCGAGGTCGCGTCGGCGCTGGACTCGAACCAGCCGCCGTTCGTGCTGTCCCGCAACGTCGTCAGTAGGCCGTCGAACACTCGATCGGCTTTCCTGCGAGACCCGGGATACCCCTGGACCGACGCCAGGAAGTGCACGTGCGCCATCCGTGCGGTGATGTACGTCAGCGCCGGGTGATCGAGATCGGGGTTCCCGCGGTCGTCCAACCACGCCGCGCCACCGGCCGGGTGGTCGAGTGAGGTTCCGAAATCGAGAAGACGAGACGATTCGGTGTCGAGCCACAACTGATGCGAGGGAAGGGTCCACCAAGTGCGACGATGTCCGGAGCTCATGTGTTCATTGTGCGCTGTGCTCGATGGACTGGGCCGAAGTCAGCGAGAGACGCTGTAGCGCATGTAGACCCACCCGGAGGCCGCGAACACTCGGTGCTCTTCCAGAGCCAGGTCGAGGTGCTGCCCGGCCGGAAAGTAGGGCTTCCCGCCGCCGAGGATGGTCGGCAGGAGGATGACCTCGAATTGATCGATCTCGTCGACCAGCGACTTCGCCAGTGCGGCACCGGCGACGGCTATGGTGCCCTCGGTCTCTCGTTTGATCCGCTGCACCTCGGCGACTGCATCGGCACTGCGCACCAACCGACACCCGTCGGCAACGGAGTCGAGGGTGTCGGAGAAGACCGTGCGCGGCGTGTCTACGTACAGCCGTGCGAACTCCGCCTCGATATCCTCGCCGTCGGCGCGTTCCGGGGCCGTCCAGAAGTCCTCCATGGCCTCGTACATTCGACGGCCGAACAGGAAGGCCGCGGTCTCCTCCGTCTGACGATTGAAGAATCGATGTGTCTCCGCGTCGGGCATGGCGTAATCGAGACTGCCTGCGGAGTCCTCGACGTAGCCATCGAGGGAAACGATCATGTTGTACGTCAGAATGGCCATGTCACTCCTGAGGTCGGGTCGGTTTGTCAGTATCGACCTACGCGCCGACGAGAAGTCACCGGTCGGCGGGTCAGTCCAGAATGGCCGTCGCCTCGACCTCGACGAGTACGTCGGGCTCGAACAAATAGTCCACTCCGATCAGCGATGCCGGGGGCATCGGAGTCGGCAGTCCGATCTCGTCGGCGACGCGCGTGACGCCGTCCATGAACTCGCCGATCAGCTCGGGAGCCCAATGCGTGACGTAGAACGTCAACCGCAGAACGTCCCCGAATGTAGCTCCGGCACCGGTCAATCCGATCGCGGTATTGCGGAGCGCCTGCGCGACCTGCCCGGCCAGGTCGTTCTCGGCGACCGCCGACCCGTCACCGTTCCGCGCAATCTGGCCGCTGACGTGGATATGCCGAGAACCCTGACCCACCGCCACGTGGTGATACGGGGTGGGTTGCATCATGCCGGACGGGGTGAATCGGGTGACGCTCAAGGTGATCCCTTCGTCGTAGAAATTCAGGTATAACGTTGATACCTGGTACACAAAGGACACTTCAAGGGAACCTGGTTTCATGACCGATACCGCCGACGGCAACGCAGAACTGACGATCACCGCCCCGCATCGTGAACTGCTGGATCAGGTGCTCGACAAATGGTCGCTGCAAGTACTGAACGAATTGTGCGAGCGCCCCTGCCGATTCAACGATCTCCGCCGCGCGATTCCTGAGGTGACTCAGAAGTCCCTCACCGCAACTCTGAGGAAGCTCGAACGCAACGGGATCATCGAACGCACGGTTCTGAGCACCCGCCCGGTGGCGGTGGAATATCGAATCACCCCCCTGGGCAAAACGCTTCGGGCCCCCGTCGACGTACTGCTGGCGTGGGCAACCGCGCATATGGACGACATAGACCGAGCGCGAGACCGATTCGATGCCCTATGACGGCACCGATGACACCTCGGCGCGCTCGGACAAACGGGTGATGAAGCGCGCGATCTCTGTAGGCTTCTCCTCCGCCATGAAGTGGCCTGCGTCGATGGCCTCGTACGTCAGATCCGGTGCCCAGGCACCCCACAGCGCGGCCGCGTCGAAGCCCAGTTGCGAACCCCAGTCCTGAGATATCACCCCTACGGGCATGGCGAGACGCCTGCCGTCGATGCGGTCCTGTAGATCCATCTCGAGGTCGATGCCGGCAGTCGCTCGGTAGTCGGCAACGATGGAGTCGACTGCCGCCACCGAGCTGTCGATGTAGTGCTGACGGACTTCGGCCGAGAACGTCGAGCCGTCGGGGTCCCACGCGTCGAGAAAAGAACCGAAGAATTCGGCAGCCACTGCCCGAATCATTCGCTCCGGCATCCCCGCAGGCTGCGCCATCAAGTACAGATGCCAGGCCACCTTCGCGTCGATTCCCCGCAGAACTTCCCACGTATCCGCCGTCGGCAACACATCCAGAATGCCCAGGTACTGCACCGTCGACGGGTGATCGAGTGCCGCACGAACGCCCACGAGCGCGCCGCGATCGTGGCCCACCAACCCGAACCGCTCGAACCCGAGTGCCTGCGTCACCCGCACGACGTCCCCCGCCATGGTGCGCTTCGAATAGGTCGCTGCATCGCGCTCGGCCGGCTTCGAGCTGGCCCCGTAGCCCCGGAGATCGGGCACGATGACGGTGAAGCGGGACGCGAGTTCACGCGCGACATCTCGCCACATGTAGTGGGTCTGAGGAAAGCCATGCAGCAGAACCAAAGCGGGACCACTGCCTGCTACGGCGACGCTCGATTCGATCTCTTCGTCGACCGGAATCATCGTGTAGTCGAAATCGTCGATCTTCATGTCGGTCATCGTTGCTCCTCGTTCGTTCTGTGATCGGGGTGGCCGGAGAAGATCCCGGGTGGAAGCCGGCGGGTCGTGAGTGCCGAGGCCTTCAAGGCGGGGATGACAACTGAATCGATCAGTGATTCGAGGTAGCTGTCATCGATCGAGAGCCCATTGAGGCGCCGAAGCAGAACCACCGAGCCGACCACTTCCTCGAATGGAAACGGGTCTGCCCCCTCGGGTAGCTCACCGCGACGTATCGCAGCATCGAGTACCGAATTTGGGAGCCGCGAACCGGTGGGGCCGGTCGCTCGCTCGATCTCCTCGCACAGGTCAGGGTCCTCGAGCCCGGCTTGGAGGAGTAGTAACGGCAACGAACTGTCGGCGGCGGTCATGCTGTGCCGCAGGCGTGCACACAGCGCCAGGAGGTCACCGCGCAAGGTTCCTGTGTCGATCTCGTCCGAGTCGACGCGCTGCGCCGGACCGGCTTTGACAGCTGCGATAACCATGTCGCGCTTGGTCTTCCAGCGTCGGTACAGAGTTGCTTTCGACGCTCCGGCTCGACGTGCGACCCCCTCGAACGTCACGGCGTCGTAGCCGACTCCACCCAGCAGGCCGATGACTGCGTTCAGGATTTCTGCTTCCCGCTCCGCGTCCCGCGGACGCCCGACAGACGTGGGCGGCTGCTCAGGTTCGTCGTTCCCATTACGATACGGCACGTTTCGTACCATAACACGCCGCCAACGGAGTCTCGACCTGGGACGCTCTCCTATCCAAGGCGACCTCCGGAAAGATGAAGCAGCGCAGCGCCTTACAAGCGCGGCCGGTACTTCAGGTCCAGTAGAGCAGCTGCGCGTCGGGCAGGACGCCGCGAAGTTCGTCGGTGAACCAGCTGCGCATCTCGGCCATCGTGTCCTTGGGGTAGACGTACTTCACTCCGCCGAACTTGTTTCTCTTCGCGGTGCGCGCATTTTCGTCCATCTCCAGTTTCGTTCCCGGATACCAGCTCAGCAGCACGTCTTTGCTCGACGGCGTGAACCGGTGAGTGATGATTTCGGCAGTCAGATCGAGATCGGGGACATCACGCAACGCGTCGGCGACATCGGTGAGCAATCGCCCGTACTGCTCTCGCCACTCCGGGATGGGCATGATCGGGGCAATGGTGAGCCCGACTCGGTAACCGGCCAACGCCAGCTGCCGCAGTGCCTCGATCCGAGCCGGCATGCGGGCGGTTCCACCCTCGAATCGGTGTGCGATGTCATCTGCGTTGACCGACAACCGAACTCGGGTGCGGCGACCATGGTCCAGCGTCACCAGCTCGTTGACGTCGTCGAATTTCGTGGTGAAACGCAGCGAAACGTCGTCGCCGTACACACCCGCGCCCACTCTACGAACGGCCTCCGCAAGGGACCCTGTCACGTGTTCGATCCCCAATGGGTCGGTGTAGCAAGACAACTCGAAGGTGGTGCCCTCGTGGCCCCGCTCCTCGGTGCCGGAGGTGATGGAACCACGGCCCGCATGAGTGCCGATACCGGCCAGGACGTCGTCGAGGTTGGCGAACACTCTGGTGATCGGTGGCCCCGACAACGAGCCCGCCAGATAGCAGTACTGGCAGTGCGCCGGGCACCCCTTCGCAAGATCGATGCGCCAGTCCGCACTGGGCGGAATGGGTCGGGGTTTCAACACACTCGGCGGTGCCACCACCACGGCCATCGTCGTCTTGGCTCGCGCGTAGGTCTCTCGTTCGGACTCACCGCGCAACCCTGTCAAGCGATCGCCTGGGAGGATGTCGATGTCAACGACCCCGGCCGCCTCGCAACGGCGAAGAATTTCTGCGGTGTGCGGTAATTCGGACGCGGATTTGGTGACCAGGACACGAGAGGGCGTCCAGAGTCGGGTGGCGGCAACCAGAAGATCATCCATTACTTCTCTTCAACGCACCGGCTAGCGCAATGCTTCCCGGTTGCCGCAGCTCGGGCGAGAAATTCAGGAACCCCACGTGTCAGCGGGGACCTTCGCAGGCCGGCCCAACAGATAGCCCTGTCCCTGAACCGAACTCGGCAGTGCGTCGAGTTGGTCGAGAGTCTCGATGCCTTCGACCACACAACCCAGATTCAGATCGCGGGCGAGGTTGATGATCGCCCGAACGATGCTGCTGCTCGTCGAATCGCTGGTCATGGTGGCCGTGAACGAACGATCGATCTTCACCGCGCTGACCGGGAGAGTGGCGAGGTACCGCAGGCTCGCAAACCCGGTGCCGAAGTCGTCGATGGCAATTCCAACGCCCAGTGCGCGCAGTTCGCCCAGCTGACGCAGCATCGAGGAACCGGATTCGAGAAGCACCGACTCGGTCAGCTCCAGGACGAGATCCACCGGTGCCATGTCGTGCCGAGCGAGGGCAGCACCCACCGCCGCTGACATGTCGACGTGCTGAGCCTGCCGGGCACTGAAGTTCACCGCGACAGTGACGGGGGCGTTCGACACGGAGGTGGGCGGGTTCGCGAACCGCCACTGCGCGAGAGTTCTGAGCGCATCGTCGAGCACCCGCTCGCCCAGCTCCGAAATGAGCCCCGTGTCCTCCGCAACCGGGATGAATCTGTCGGGCGTGATCTCTGCGCCGCTGTCGTCACGCAAGCGGGCCAGAGCCTCGAAACTCGCGAGTTGCCGGCTCTCGAGATCGTAGACGGGCTGATACGCCACGCTCAGCGTCGCGGCACCACGTCGTCCGGAATCGAGCGCACTCCGCAGAGTCTGCTCGACGTAGGCACGCTCGAGTGCGTTCGCGCGCAACGCGTCGTCGAACAGTTCGATCCTGTCCTTGCCGAGCTGCTTGGCCCGGTACATCGCGGAGTCCGCGTCCCGCAGCACTTCCTGCGCACTGGCACCCTTGCGAACCAGCACCATCCCGACACTGGCCGACACCACGTACTGGCGACCGCGGTGAACGATCGGTGCCGCGAGCACCGTCCGGATTCGCTCGGCGACGCGCTCGGCCAATCCACCGCCCACTCGCTTGTCGAATCCACTTTCGGCGGGCAGCGCTTCGATGACGAGAACGAACTCGTCACCGCCCACTCGGGCGATCGAATCATCGGCTCGCAGCACCGACCGCAAACGCCGGGCAACCTCCACCAGAACCGCGTCACCGGCAGCATGCCCACCGGTGTCGTTGACTCGTTTGAACCCGTCCAGATCACAGAAGAGCACCGCCGCAGCAGCCCCCGTACTCGCGCCACGCTCGATCGCCGAACCGATTCGGTCCAGCAGCATCATCCTGTTCGGGAGGCCGGTCAGCGGATCTTGCAAGGCTGCCCGCTCGAGGGCGCGCTCCGCCTCCACGACGTCGGTCACCTCTCGCACCACCGAGAGCACCTCCGCCACTGCACCCGATGGCCCGTGCCGAAACGGGGTGGTGCGTCGTGAAAGCCACCGCAGGGTGCCGTCGGACGCCCGTACCCGATACCGAATGCTGACGCTTTCCCCCTCCGGCAGCGATGCCGCTTCCCGGTCCGCGGCACGAACGACATCGATATCTTCTTCCACCACCCCGTCCAGTCGATCGTCCCCTTCGGTCGCGTCGTCGGGCCTACCGAGCCCGCTCCACGACGGCCGATCGTCGTCTACCGACCCGTCCGCATTCGGCCCGTCCAGCAGCGATCGAAGACTACGAGAAGCCCACGTCACGCGGCCGGTATCGACAGCGGTCACCGTGGTGATGTCCGGTGACGCCGTCAATACTGCGTCACGGAAAGCTCGCGCCTGCTCGAGCTCGGATCTTGCCTGCCGCTCGGCGGTGACGTCCTCGGAGAGCACCATCGCACCGACGATCCGGCCCGAACCATCGCGCAAAGGTCTGGTCTTGACCTGGAAGATCGCGCCCGTTCGGTGGCCGACGGTGTCGAACGAAGACTCGTTGCCCTCCACCGCAGCTCGGTAGTGCGGTTCGAGTTGGGTGTAGACGTCCGGTGGCACCGCATCCCGCAACAGCTGGCCCTCCATCCGCTGCGGGTCGTAACCCTCCGTGACGAGTCCGCCACCTTCGACGAGGACGAACCGCAGATCACAATCCACGAGCAGCACCGACGTGTGCGGTAAGTTCGCCGCCAATTGCCGATACCGGGCCTCGCTCGCATGGTCGAACATCGCCGGCGAGCCGAGCAACGGACCGTAGAAGCGACGCATCCCCAGGTAGATCACACCGGCGAGCGCGGTCGACGCCGTCACCGCAACGTCGACGCTTCCTCCCATCGACTCGCGCATCGCGTCGAGCATGCCCGTGTCGGAGCCTGCGGCGAGATGCGAGGCATGACTGTCGAACCCCGCCAGCAAGTGCAGCGCATGAACCAGGTGATGAGCGGCGCACGTCAGAAAGATCGCTGCCGTCGCGACCGCCAACCGGTTGGTTCGGAGCTGCCCTGTTCGCAGCAGCCCCCGGACGATGAACAGCACGATCCCCAGATACGCAGCAGCGGTGATTCCGTTGAGAATCACCACCGAAAGCCACCCGCTCACAGTGAACGTTCTCCGGAACGGTGCCGGGAACACGCACCCCGATGCAACTCGACACGGACGACGGGCACGACGCGACCCCCCAGGGTTATGGCCCATGGTGCACAGGGGCCGGTCCAGCCGGAGAACTCCAGTCGACCAGCAGCCCAGCGCATGTTGATCCGCGAAGGTTATCCCAGTCCGATTCGAAGCGCTGATGTTCGCGCGGCCCGAATTTGGGTGTCGCTTCGGTCATTTCGGACCTCAATGTGCCCGACGACGACGATCGGAGCCGATCTCGCCCCTCAGCCCAATTACCGCAAACAGCTAGCATCCCTACGATGTCACTGCTTCAGGGTAAGAACCTCTCATGCCCTTTGCCGACGAACTCATCGGACCGGACACAGCCCGCTCGCTGTTCCGCGCCATACACAGCGCTGCACCGAGCGCTGATCTGTCGTTACTCGATGCTGCGGCAGGTCTGCTGGGCCCACTCGCGCTCAGAGCGCGCGCCGATCTGCTGCGTGATGCGCTTCTGACCGGACTGCCTGGCACCTACGTCCAGTTCGCCGGCACCATCCGACGGGCAGCCACGGATCCGGACTTCCAGGGTTGGTTGGTCTGGCCCGTCACGAGCGCTGTTGCGTCGAAGGCCGTCGAGGAGAAGACCTCGAGCGCCTTCGACGACGGGATGTCGTTGCTCGCCGAGCTCACCGGCCGACTCAGTTCGGAATTCGCCATCCGCACTTTCCTCCGAGCCGATCTGGATCGCTCTCTCGCCATCGCGCTCGAATGGACGCAATTTTCGGACGAGCACGTGCGCCGTCTGGCATCGGAAGGGACCCGCCCGTACCTTCCGTGGTCGGTGCGGGTCCCCGAGATCCTCGAGCGTCCGGGCGTCACGGTGCCGATTCTGGACAGGCTGTACCGAGACGACAGTGAGTACGTTCGGCGTTCGGTTGCCAACCATCTCAACGACTTCAGCCGAGATGTCCCGGACATCGTCGTCCAGGCCGCAGCGCGGTGGCTCGACGACCCGGATGCGAACACCGGCCGGCTCGTTCGACATGCGCTTCGGACGGTGATCAAGAACGGAAACACCGATGCGCTTGCTCTACTGGGGTTCGCGCCGGCCGAACTGGAAGTGACAGGCCCGGCCCTCGACGTCGCGGAGCTGCCCATCGGGGAAAGCCTGGAATTCAGCGCATCGATCCGCAACCTCGGCCTCGAACCCGCAAAGGTAGTGATCGACTACATCGTTCACCACACGAAGGCCAACGGTGGGGTGACAGGAAAGACGTTCAAACTGAAGACAACAACGATCGCGCCCGGTGAGAGCATCGACGTCCGGCGGAACCATTCGTTCAGGACCTTGACCACACGCAAGTACTACCCCGGCCCTCACGCGATCGAGCTCCAGATCAACGGCGTGAGTTATGGCCGCGCGGACTTCGAGCTGGTGAGCTAGTTTCGGGCGTGCACGGCGAATACTGCATTGCCACGGTGCCGGCGCGGCTGCCGATCACGCCTGATCGAGAACCGCGGGCGGAACGAGCACGAACTTTCCGACGTGGTCCTTCTCCACGAAGCGCTGCTGCGCCGCCGCGATCTGCTCGAGCGGAAAAGAATCGGCCAGCAACGGCCGAATCTCACCGGCTTCGATGTACGACACGAGGTTCGGGAACACGTCCTCGCCCCACGCTGTACACCCGAGGAGCGTGAGGTCGTTCAGATACATCGTCCGTAGATCCAACTCGACGAGGGGCCCTGCGATCGCACCCGACGACACGTAGGTTCCCCCACGAACGAGAAGATCGAGCAACGGACCGAACCCTGTGCCTGCGACGTTGTCGATCACCACATCGACGCTGCGCTTGCCGAGGGTGTCCACCACGTCCACGTCGCGTCCGTAGACCTCGTCGACGCCGAGTTCGCGGAGCTGATCGTGCTTGGCACGGCTCGCGATACCGATCACGCGCGCGCCTCGCCGAACGGCGAGTTGCACTGCGGCAGAACCTACCCCGCCCGACGCGCCGGTTATCAGCACCGTCGACCCTCGACGGACTCCCGCGCGAGCAATCATGTTCTCCGCCGTGCCGTACGCACACGGGATCGTCGCCAGCTCGCCGTCGGCCCACCCACACTCGACCGCGAAGACCTCGCTCGCCGGAACGACGACGAATTGGGCGAACGCACCGTTCATGTCCGATCCCAACCAGCGCGTCTCGCCCGACGAGAATCCGTCGACACGCATGCACGATCGAACCAGGACACGGCGACCGACGATGGACTCGTCGGTCTCGGCGTCCGCACATACGATCCCGCAGCAGTCCGTGCCCTGAATCAGCGGAAACGGTGTCGTGTCGTTCCACCCACCGTCTTGGTACCAGCCCATGCGCGTGTTGATTTCGGTGTTGTTCATCCCTGCCGCCAACACTCGAACGAGCACCTCACCCGGACCCGGCACGGGTCTCGGCACCTCGGAGACGACGAGCTTGTCGTATCCACCGGTGCCGGTGGTGACGACCGCTGTCATCAGCCCGGCACCGTGTACCTCGTCGGTTCGCATGAACCGATCTTGCAGGATCGACGCGTGGACCAGGTCGATCCGGCCCGAATCGAGCAACAGAAAAGGCCCCCGACACGCTGTTGCATGTCAGGGGCCTGCTGGTGGAGCCGCCTAAGAGAATCGAACTCTTGACCTTTTCATTACGAGTGAAATGCTCTACCGACTGAGCTAAGGCGGCGTGCCTTTCGGCGTTGGTGAGTCTAACGGAGCATCACATCGAAACGAAAATCGCCTCCCCTCGGCGGTCAGCCTGCGAGGCCCAGGCCCTCCGCCGGTCCGCCGAGGATCGACTTGACGTGCCTGGTCAGGTCGTCGGCGAGCACTTCGGTCTCGCCCGCTTCGACGGCGTTGAGAACCTGGCGCACCACGTCACGTGGGTCGTTCTTCGGGACGTCGAGTTCGGCGATCATGTCGGTGTCGGTGTATCCCAGATGGACTCCGACGACCAGCGTCCCCTGCGGGGCCAGCTCGAGCCGCAGCGAGTTGGTCGCCGACCAGATCGCCGCCTTGGATGCCCCGTACGCGCCCGCACCGCCCAGCCACGACAGCACCGAGTGGATGTCGATCAGTGCTCCGCCGCCGTTGGCTTTCAGGATCGGCGCGAATTCCTGCGCGATCCGCAGGGCCCCGAACACGTTGGTCTCGAACACCGCACGCACGTCGTCGATCGATGTCGTCAGCAACGGTGTTGTTCCTGGAGCGCCTGCGTTGTTGAACACAATCGACACATCGGATGCGATATCACCAAGCGCTGCAACAGAATCCGCGTCGGTGACGTCGAGTGCTACCGGGACGATACGAGGATCCGAGTCCTCGCGTGGGTTCCGCGCAGTCGCATACACCTTCGCTGCCCCACGCTCGAGCAACGCATCGACCGTCGCCTTGCCCAGACCGCGCTGACCGCCGGTCACCAACACTGTTGCTCCCGAAATCGACACCATCGAACTCATCCTTACGACAGAGGTTAAAAGCTTTTGACTATGTCAGTCTTAGTTGACCAGTTCGACATAGTCAAATACTGTTCACTTATGTCACAGTCGCCGACAGAGCGCTTTCACCTCGCACCGGCACCCGACGGCCTGCAGGTGGTTCAGAATCTGTTGAACACGCGAGCTATCGACGTGTACGGACTTCCCGACCTCATCGCCGACGGTGAGGCAGCGTCCACAACCTGGGAAACGCCGCTGTCGGACGACGACGCGGCGGCCCTCCGAACGCTGCGAGCGAACGTCGAAGCAGCCCTCGCCGGAGAACTACCGCCGATCCCAGCGGTGAGCGTCGAATTGATAGCGGACACCGATGGCACCATCCGACTCTCGCCCACCGGCAGCGGGGCCCAGTACATCGCGTCGGAGATCTGGTCCGAAGTGCTTCTCGCACAGAAGGCAGATACGTGGCGTCGGCTCAAGCGATGCAAGAACGAGTTGTGCGGATCTGCCTTCTACGACCGCTCCCGCAACAACAGTGGCGTCTGGCACGACGTCAAGACCTGCGGCAACGTTGCCAATCTTCGTGCTTCGCGGGCACGGAAAAGAGCGAAGGACTAACGCAGCACGTCGCCCAGAGTCGCCACCATCGCGTAGATCGCGAACTTCGGTTTCGCGTTGACCGCCAACGACTCTCGGCATTCGAGGATCGCCTCGATGCTCTTCAGCAATGCCTCGGGCGAGACAGCTTTCGCCATCCGCTCGACTTGCTCGGCCATGTCGGGGTGAGTGGCCGTCGCGGTCGATCCGTACGAGCGGGCGAGTGCATCTCGATACAGGCCGACGAGATCCATCAATGCCCGATCCAGTGAATCGCGACCGGTTCTGGTGGCCCGAGACTTCTGCCGCTTCTCGAGGTCCTTGAGCACACCGGCAGACCCGCGCAACGCCCCCGCTGCACCCTTGCCGGTTCCGCCAGCACCCAGAGCCGTTCGCAGTTCCTCGGTCTCGGCCTCGTCGCGGGAGGCACTCATCTCCTTGGCCTCGTCCTCGGCGGCCTTCACCAGTTCCTCGGCCGCGAGGTAGGCCTGATTGGGCCGGGCCGCGGCCGACGCCAGAGCCAGCGCCCGTTTGCGCCGCGCTCGCGCGTCCTCGTCGGTGGCGAGCCGACGCGCTCTGCCCACGTGCCCGCCACTGATCGACGCGGCCCACTCCGCCGTCTCCGCGTCGAGCTTGTCGCGGGTCTGCAGCACCTGCGCGATCGCGGGCACCGTGGGCGTCACCAACGAGACATGACGGCATCGCGAGCGCAAGGTCACAGAGATGTCCTGCGGATCGACCGACGGTGCACACAGCAGGAACACCGTCCGCGCAGGCGGCTCCTCGACCACCTTCAGCAGCACGTTTCCGGCACCCTCGGTGAGACGGTCGGCGTCCTCCACCACGACCACCTGCCACAACCCGGTGCTGGGACGACGCGAGGCGATGGACACGATGTCGCGCATCTCCTTGGTGCTGATGCTCAGGCCCTCGGGTACGACGCGTCGCACATCGCCGTGGGTACCGGCCATCGTCGTCGAACACGCCTGACAGTGACCGCACCCGGGAACACCCTCGGTGGTGCACTGCAGGGCCGCAGCGAAGCACAGAGCAGCTACGGAGCGCCCCGATCCGGGAGGGCCGGTGAAGAGCCACGAATGCGTCATCGCCGAGGAGTCGACACCGGTACGAGCAGCCACCGCGGCAGCCGTCAGATCGGCCTCGACATCTTCCTGACCGACCAACCGATCGAACACACCCGCCATGACGCCAACCCTAATGGTTGGGACCGACTACTTCGGCGCGGGCAGGTACGGCTCGAGCGACCGAAGAATCTTCTCGGTCGTCGCGCATGCATCGATCGGTTCCGTGGGCTCGAAGTCGATCTCGAACACATTCAAGCTCACGTTTCCCCCGGACGTCGTGGTCTGTGCATTGCACGACTGACTCTTCCCGTCGTCGTCGAGGGTCGAACCGATTCGAAACACGTCGAAGGTGAAGGCACCCACCTTCTCCGACCGCACGTCCTCCAAATCCGGAGTCGACTTCGGATCGGAGAAGATCAGGAATTCGGTAACGGATATGGTCACCGACAGCGAGTAGTCCGAACTCGACCACACACAGACGCCGGATGTATCGGGTATCCCTGGAGTGAGCGAGTCCTTCAACTCGAGCGCGCCCTTCGGATCCAAGCTCGCGAGCGGCAACGAACACGGATCGAACAGCTCACCTGCCGGCACGTCCGGCCTGGACACCGACGGAGTCACCGAACCCTGCTCGGCTGCCGTCGCTCGGCCCTGGACCACCTGAGAGCAGCCCGTCGACGTTGCAACGACGCATCCGAGGGTTACGAGGCCGATCAATCCGCGCTTCACGACGGTTCGACGCATCCCGTCGACCGAATGTTCCCGCCGATCGCCGAACTCGAAGTTACGGCGGCTTTCGGCTGTCTTTCCGTCCACAACTTCGAGCTCGTCGGGCTATTCGCTCTCGGTCTTCTTCGCAGGAGCCTTCTTGACCGGGGCCTTCTTCGCGGCAGTGGTCTTGGTGGCGGTCTTCTTGGCAGCAGCTTTTTTGGCCGGCGCCTTCTTCGCCGCAGTCTTCTTTGCCGGGGCTTTCTTGGCGGCCGCCTTCTTGGCCGGTGCCTTCTTCTTCACCGGGCCGCGAGCACGCCTGTCCGCCAACAACTCCGACGCGCGATCGTCGGTGATCGACTCGACCTCGTCGTCCTTGCGCAGGCTCGCGTTGGTCTCGCCGTCGGTGACGTACGGCCCGAATCGGCCGTCCTTGATCACCATCGGCTTCTCACTGATCGGGTCGACGCCCAGCTCTCGCAGCGGCGGCTTGGCCTCCCCCTGACGTCCGCGACGCTTGGGCTCGGCGTAGATCTTCAGAGCCTCTTCGAGACTGACCGTGAACATCTGATCCTCGTCCGCGAGTGAGCGAGAGTCGGTGCCCTTCTTCAGATACGGGCCGTAGCGACCGTTCTGCGCGGTGATCTCTTCCTTGGACTCGGGATCGACGCCGACGATGCGCGGCAACGACAGCAGCTTGAGGGCATCCTCGAGCGTGATCGTCGCCAGATCCATCGACTTGAGCAACGAGCCGGTCCGCGGCTTGGGGCCGGTGGCCTTCTTCGCGGCGGCCTTCTTGGCCGGTGCCTTCTTGGCTGCAGCCTTCTTCACCGCAGTCTTGACGCCACCGCCCCCATCACCGTCGTTACCGGTCGGGATCGGCACGATGTCGGGCTGAGGCGGCGTCGGCTCGGGTTCCGGCTCGGGCAGGATCTCGGTGACGTACGGGCCGAAACGGCCTTCCTTCGCGACGATGTCGTGGCCGGTCAACGGATCGACACCGAGCTTGCGGCCCTCTTGTGGTGTGGCGAAGAGCTTTTCGGCGAAGTCGAGGGTCAACTCGTCCGGCGGCAGATCGTCGGGCAGGTTGGCGCGCTGGCTGATCGGGTCGCCGTCGGGATCGTCGTCGTTTTTGACCATCCGCTCCAGGTACGGACCGTAACGGCCAACGCGCACATGGATTTCGCGACCCTCGGAGTCGTCGAACAGACGGATCGAGTTGATGGTGCGCGCGTCGATCTCCTCGAGATTCTGACCCACCATCTTCTTCAGGCCGCCGGAGCGCGCAACCGAACCCTCGGCACCGGTCTCGCCGCCGAAGTAGAAGTTCTGCAGCCAATCGCCGCGTCGCTCACGGCCTCCCGCGATCGCGTCGAGATCGTCTTCCATGCCGGCGGTGAAATCGAAGTCCACCAGACGCCCGAAGTGCGCTTCCAGCAAAGCAATCACCGAGAATGCCACCCACGACGGCACCAGAGCACTGCCACGCTTGTAGACGTAACCGCGGTCGAGAATGGTCTTGATGATCGACGAATACGTCGACGGCCGACCGATTCCCAGCTCTTCGAGCGTCTTGATGAGCGATGCCTCGGTGAATCGAGCCGGCGGATTGGTGGTGTGACCGTCGGGATCGAGCTTGGTGGCCGTCACTGCCTGGCCGGCCTTCAGCGCGGGCAGACGTGACTCGGCGTCGTCGGTCTGACCGCCCGCCTCGTCGTCGACGCTCTCGACGTAGGCCTTGAGGAAGCCGGCGAACGTGATGGTGCGACCCGATGCGGAGAACGTGCACTCCTCGCCTGTGCCTGCGGTTCCGGTGATGCGCAGCGTCAGTGTGGTGCCGCGCAGATCCGCCATCTGCGACGCCACCGTGCGCTGCCAGATCAGCTCGTACAGCCGGAACTCGTCGGTCTGCAGCGCCGAGTGCAGCTGACCGGGAGTCTGGAACACGTCACCCGCGGGGCGGATGGCCTCGTGCGCCTCCTGCGCGTTCTTGACCTTGCGGGTGTACTGCCGCGGAGTCGGATGCACGTACTCGGGGCCGTAGAGCTCGGTTGCCTGCGCCCGTGCCGCGGAGACCGCCGACGCGGACAGCGACGTCGAGTCGGTACGCATGTAGGTGATGTAGCCGTTCTCGTACAGACGCTGCGCCACACGCATGGTCCGTTCGGAACTGAAGCGCAGCTTGCGGCCGGCCTCCTGCTGCAGCGTCGACGTCATGAACGGCGGGTACGGCTTACGGGTGTACGGCTTGTCCTCCGCCGACGCGACCGTCAGATCGACGCCTTCGAGAGCCTCGGCGAGGCGTCGGGCACGCGGTTCGTCCAGCACGGTGACGGACTCGGTCTTGAGCTTGCCGTCGGCACCGAAATCCCGACCGGCGGCGACGCGATTGCCGTCGACGTTGACCAGCCGGGCTCCGAAACTGCGCGGGCTCGCCTCGGCACCGGCGTCGAGCGTGGCGGAGATGTCCCAGTACTCGGCGCTGCGGAATGCCATCCGCTCGCGCTCACGCTGGACGATGATGCGGGTGGCGACGGACTGCACTCGGCCCGCCGACAGCTTCGGCATGACCTTCTTCCACAGCACCGGGCTCACTTCGTAGCCGTAGAGACGGTCGAGGATACGACGGGTCTCCTGGGCGTCGACCAGGTCTTGGTCGAGGTCGCGAGTGTCGGCGGCGGCCGCGAGGATCGCCGGCTTGGTGATCTCGTGGAAGACCATGCGTCGAACAGGGACTTTGGGGTTCAGGGTCTCGAGGAGATGCCAGGCGATGGCCTCACCCTCGCGGTCGGGGTCAGTGGCGAGATACAGCTCGTCGGCGTCTTTGAGCAGGCTTTTCAGCTCTGCGACCTTGCCCTTCTTCTCGGGCGAGACGACGTAGAGGGCCTCGAAATCGTGGTCGACGTCCACACCGAGACGCGCCCAGGGCTCGCCCTTGTACTTGGCGGGGACGTCCGCGGCACCGCGGGGAAGGTCGCGAATATGGCCGACGGAGGCTTCGACGACGTAGTTGCTCCCGAGGTACGGGGCGATCTTCTTTGCCTTGGTCGGAGACTCGACGATGACCAGACGACGCGGCTCGGCGGAGCTGTCCCCCGTGCCGTTCTTACGTGCTGCCACCTTGCTGCCGAACCTTCCCTAGTGCGTTTTCACAGGCAGATTTGCCTGTCCCACTACTAACAGACTGACATACGTCGACCAAATACTCGCAGATCAGTCACATATCGGCCTACTCCGCGCGCGGCCAAATGGTACGTGCGTCCACGTTCCGGGGAGCCTCACCGACGTTCTCGGTGAGACGCAACAGCCGTCGTCGACCGGTGATTCTCAGCCCCGGATTGGAGCCGCGAGTGCCGATCAGCGTCGGCGCGATGCCAGCACGCATCAACGACTGCGCGAGGACGGAATGGGTGTCCGGTGCGTGAGGATCGAGTCCGAGCACGTACCGCTCACCCTCGGCCTCGGGACGACCGGCCGCCAGCACCCAGGCGCGCAGCTCGCGCGAACCCGGTATCCACCCGGGAGGGACGGCTTTGACAGCACCCTTGGTCCACAGAGACGCCAGTGCGAACAGTTCGGGCACCGACGCGGTACGCACCAACGGCCGGTTCTCCTCCGATCGCCCCAACTCTGCAGTCAAACCGCACTGCGCGATGAGTTCGGCGATGGCCTCCGCGCGCCACTGCGCGTCGACGACGACAGAAATACGGGCCGAGCCCGCGGAGGTGACGACGTGGCCGGTGGCAGCCAGCAGCCCACTGAGATCGGTCACCGCGGGCGGCAACGATTCGGCGGAGAAGAAGGACAGCTGGTTCACAGCAAGGACATTAGGACATCGGCGGCCACGCTCACGGCTTTCGCCGCACTCGGGTGGTTCGGATACGAGTCATCCCCCTCCCACGATCGACTCCACCGGAGCCCACCGCGAAAGGGGGATGACAGTTCTCGACTCGGATCAGACTGCGCGAACGCCCGTTGCCTGAGGACCCTTGGTGCCCTGGCCGACCTCGAACTCCACGCGCTGGTTCTCCTCGAGGGTGCGGAAACCGCTGCCCTGAATCTCGGAGTAGTGGACGAAAACGTCAGCGGAGCCGTCTTCTGGTGCGATGAATCCAAAGCCCTTTTCGGCGTTGAACCACTTCACAGTTCCCTGTGCCATGCTTTTCCTTCTCTTTCTAACACCGGATTCGATGGAGCGCACTTTCGATCCATCGGGCCGGTTCCGACCGCTGCACTTGTACGAATCCCCCTCAGGATTCCCCCTGATGGACGAGCTCTCCCAGTACCGCGCCCGCAACATGAGATCCTGCGAAGCGTAGAACGAACACAGAAGCTGCGACCGCGTCAAGTGAACCATGAACTCCACGTTCGCAACAGTCGAAAACCGACCCTTTTCGAACAATTTGCCCATGTTGTGGAAACGCACAACACGAGACTTGTGGAAACGCACAACACGAGACGGATGAATTGCGGCTCCCACCAGGGCACGAACGAGCCGTCGATGGCCCGCGATAGCATGGGGATCCCAGGTCGCGAAGAGCCCGACGGCGCTTGTAGATCGAACGAATGCATGGAGACTGGCAGTGAGCGAGAAGCATCCGCTGGACGGTGCGGATGGCGCGAGCTACGGGCAGCGTTTGTTGGATCGGGTACAGGCGGGTTCGCCCGCGAACGAGAGCCCGCTGACCCACGTCGCCGAACTGCCGGCACGGGCCTCGCAGTTCGCCTCCTGGCCGTCGTGGGTGGGCCCGGAAGTGGTGCAGGTGATCACCTCTCGTGGGATCGCACAACCGTGGACGCATCAGGCACGTGCGGCAACGCTCGCCGCCGAGGGCAATCACGTGGTGCTCTCGACGAGCACCGCGTCGGGCAAATCGTTGGCGTATCAACTTCCCATTCTGACGACGCTGTCTGCCGACGCTCGGGCGACGGCGCTGTACCTGGCTCCCACCAAGGCCCTCGGTGCCGATCAGCTACGCACCACCATCTCGATCACCGACGAGTTGCGGGAACTGTCAGGCGAACTCGCAGAGGTGTTCCCCAGCGCCTACGACGGTGACACTCCGATCGAGATTCGCCAGTGGGCACGCACCAATGCGCGGTGGATCTTCACCAACCCCGACATGCTGCACCTGGGCATTCTCGGTTCGCACGAGCGCTGGTCTCGGTTTCTCCGCAATCTTCGTTATGTGGTTGTCGACGAATGTCACTACTACCGCGGCGTTTTCGGATCCAACGTCGCGTTGGTGCTCCGCAGGCTACGACGCCTCTGCGCTCGCTACGGTGCATCCCCGGTGTTCGTGCTCGCCAGCGCCACCACGTCCGAGCCAGGGCGGGCTGCGAGCCGCCTCATCGGAGCGCCGTGCGAAGAGGTCACCGAGGACGGCTCCCCGCACGGAGCCCGCACCGTCGCACTGTGGGAACCACCGCTGCTGAAAGAGATCACCGGCGAAAACGGTGCTCCGGTAAGGAAATCCGCAGGCGCGGAGGCGTCGCGCATCATGGCCGATCTGTTGGTGGAAGGTGCCCGTACGCTGGCATTCGTACGCTCCAGGCGCGGAGCCGAGGTCACCGCACTGGGCGCTCAGAGGATTCTCGCCGACGTCGACCCGCAATTGGTGCGACGCGTCGCCGCCTATCGCGCAGGGTATTTGGCGGAGGACCGGCGAAAACTCGAATCGGATCTGTCCGACGGCACGTTGTTGGGCGTCGCCACCACCAACGCACTCGAATTGGGCGTCGACATCGCCGGTTTGGACGCGGTGATCGTCGCCGGCTTCCCCGGCACCGTCGCGTCGTTCTGGCAGCAGGGCGGCCGCGCCGGACGTCGCGGAGAAGGATCGCTGCTGGTGCTCGTGGCGCGCGACGATCCACTCGACACGTATCTGGTGCATCACCCGGCGGCCCTGCTGGACAAGCCCGTCGAGGCCACCGTCACCGACCCCACGAACCCGTACATTCTGGCTCCGCAATTGCTTTGCGCTGCAGTCGAACTGCCGATCACCCTGCCCGAGGCCGAGGAACTGAGCGCGGAATCGGTGCTCGAAGAGCTCGAGCTGAAGGGCTACGTGCGCAAGCGGCCGCACGGATGGTTCATCACGCCCGAGGGCCAGCAACTCTCGCCGCACGGTGCGGTGAACATCCGCGGCGGCACCGGTGTGCAGGTCGCCATTGTCGACGGTGAGTCCGGCCGCATGCTCGGTACGGTCGACGGCGGACGAGCGCCCGCCACTGCACATCCCGGTGCCGTCCACATCCACCAGGGCGAGTCGTTCGTGGTCGACGAACTCGATCTCGACGCCGGCCTGGCGTTGGTGCACGCGGAGCAACCCGAATGGAACACCTCGGCCCGCGAGATCACCGACATCTCGATCACTGCGGTGCACGAATCCGTCGACTACGGCGAGGTGCGCGTCGCGCTGGTGCAGGTGAACGTCACCCATCAGGTCGTCGGATATCTCCGACGCCTGCTCTCGGGCGAGGTTCTCGATTCCATCGAACTCGATATGCCTGCACAGACCCTCGACACCCGAGCCGTCATGTACACCATCACCCCGGAGTTGTTGGAGCACAGCGGGGTTCCGTACGAACGATTCCCCGGATCTCTGCACGCAGCCGAACACGCCGCCATCGGATTGCTGCCCTTGGTCGCAACGTGCGATCGATGGGACATCGGCGGAGTGTCGACGGCTCTACACCCCGACACCGGGCTGCCGACGGTCTTCGTCTACGACGGATACGACGGCGGAGCCGGATTCGCAGACCGCGGTCACGTGGCCATCGCCGATTGGCTCGCGGCTACGAAAGACGCCATCGTCTCCTGCGAATGCCAGACCGGCTGCCCATCCTGCGTGCAATCCCCCAAATGCGGAAACGGCAACGATCCACTGGACAAAGACGGTGCTGTTCGAGTGTTGACCGCGGTCTTGGCGGCCATCACTCGAGAGGGTTGACCCGGCTTGGGTCCCGAGCGCTTCGGTGTGAGTGCGGGGTTCGGAGTGCGGGGTTCGCCCGCAAACGCGCGCGCATTCGCTGAACGCGCGCAAAGTTGCGGCCAGAACGGAGCGATTCCGCGCGCCTCTGGCAAACGCGCGCGCATTTGTCAGAGGTCTGGAGGCGACGCGCGCTGTCATCCGCACCCGGCAACAAGAGGAGCCCTGGCGAATCTCCAGCACACCGTCGACTCGACTGTGATCGATCGCAAATATGCGCAACTCTGACGGCGTGTCAGTTCTGAGGCTGTTCCAATTCTGGTGACTCGGCACAGGCTCGGAGCCTCTGGAGGTTCGACATGACGGTGATCGACCAAGTGACTGTTCCGGCCATTGTCGAAAAAGTGGGGTACCACTACCTCCCACCGCACGATTACGAGGTCGGTCGCGAACAAATTCGCGAATTCGCCCGTTCCGTCCACGACGACCATCCCGCCCATCGCCTCGAAATCGCGGCCGCTGCGCTCGGCTACGCCACGTTGATCGCTCCGGTCACCTTCGTCAGCGTCATCGGCACCCGATTGCTGCCCGAACTGTTCGCCCACCTGCTGATCGGCTATTCCGTCAGCGACGTTCTGCACACAGATCAACAAATCCTGATCCGCCGACCGATGCAGGTCGGCGACCGCGTCAGCTCCGACCTGTGTTTGGAATCGTTTCGGCAATCCTCGGGAAGCGACGTGATGGTCACCAGTAACACCCTCACCGATCAGCGAGGCGACGTACTGGCAGTCACCCGAACGACTTTCGTGGCCCGGACCGGTGGATACACCGATCCCGACATCGCCGATGCGCTGCACAAGCTGATGCGGAGCTGACGGGCCGCGGCACGGGCACGCCACCCTGCTCGTCGTTGCCAACACCTCGGGTGGTGTGGTGGGGAGAGGATCAGCCCACAGAATCGAGACCGTCACATGCCCATCACCCGGCAGATACCCAACCCCTCCGATCTCCGTGACCTCTTATCGTTCAAGAAGCCCGATCTGAATTTGCGTCGACGACGCCTGAACGCCGCACTCACCATCGACGATCTCCGCACCATCGCCCGTCGACGCACCCCGCGCGCGGCATTCGACTACACCGACGGTGCCGCCGACGCCGAGATCTCGCTGTCGAGAGCTCGTCAGGCCTTCCGCGACGTCGAGTTCCATCCCTCGATCCTGCGCGACGTCTCCCACGTCGACACCTCGACGACGGTGTTCGGCGGGCCGTCTGCGCTTCCGTTCGGCATCGCCCCGACGGGCTTCACTCGACTCATGCAGACCGAGGGCGAATACGCCGGCTCTGCCGCAGCCGGAGCTGCGGGAATTCCGTTCTGCCTCTCGACCCTGGGCACCACGTCGATAGAGGACGTCAAGGCCACCAACCCGAATGGGCGAAACTGGTTCCAGCTCTACGTCATGCGCAACCGCGACATCTCGTTCGGGCTGGTCGAACGCGCCGCGAAGGCAGGCTTCGACACACTCCTGTTCACGGTCGACACACCGGTCGCCGGAGCTCGACTGCGTGACAAGCGCAACGGGTTCTCCATCCCGCCGCAGTTGACCGCGTCGACGATCGCCAACGCCATTCCACGTCCGTGGTGGTGGTGGGACTTCCTCACCACGGCCAAGCTCGAATTCGCGTCACTGTCTTCTACCGGCGGCACGGTCGGAGAGCTGGTCAACTCAGCGATGGATCCGTCCATCTCGTTCGAGGATCTCGACGTCATCCGGGAGATCTGGCCCGGCAAGCTGGTCGTCAAAGGTGTTCAATCGGTGGCAGATTCGGTACGTCTTGCCGAACTGGGAGTCGACGGCATCATTCTGTCCAACCACGGAGGTCGACAACTCGATCGCGCTCCCGTTCCGTTCCACCTGCTGCCTCAGGTCGTCCGGGAAGTCGGCTCCGACTTCGAAGTAGCCGTCGACACGGGCATCATGCACGGTGCCGATATCGTCGCCTCCATCGCGATGGGTGCGTCGTTCACGCTCGTCGGCCGGGCGTACCTCTACGGCCTGATGGCAGGAGGTCGCGAGGGCGTCGACCGCATGATCGACATCCTGCGCGAAGAAATCGTGCGTACCATGCAACTGCTGCAGGTCAATTCGCTTGCAGAGCTGACCCCGGAGCACGTCACCCAGCTCACCCGGCTCGCCCCGCTGCAGTCCGGGGCCCGCACAGTGACGCCACGCTGAACGCTGCAGGCGGAACGTCGAGGCCGGGGTTCGAGGCAAACGCGCGCGCATTCGCTGAACGCTCGCGAAATCGCTGGCCAGACGAGGCGATTCCGCTCGCACCTGGCAAACGCGCGCGCGTTTGCGGATTAGGGCAGTCGAGCAGGCGGACGGGCGAGCCGTCACCCCGGACCCGCCCGCGCCGAGGCGATGGCGTCGGACATTCCGAAGCGCCCGAGGAACACCGGCTGCCCCACCGTCACGATCACGTCCCACTCCTCGATCGTGCACTTCCGCAAATCGGTCGACATCCTGCTCGCCACTGATCGCGCCGACTCGCAAGCGTCGGCCACCCCACGATCCAGTGCGCCCGCACCCGCCAACGCAGCGAGATCGGCCGCCGACTGCGCCTGATGACGAGCACCCACCGCCGAGCCGACGTGCATCACCATCACCACGACCGCAATCAACGCTGACATTGCGAGCGCCGCCAGCACCGTCGCGCCACCCTGGTCGTCACGCAGGCCCGTTCTCATTCCACTGCAACCGGTTCCGCAGCAGCAACCGCCTCGGCCGACAACGTCAGTCCCGGCAGCGGACTCTCCACCTCCACCCGCGCGACGAAGAACTCGCCATCCTCGGTCACCGTGATGCGCGCCCCCTCCGGCGCAACCCTCTCCCCCACCGACACAGCCCGGGCCCCATCACCTCTGGCCGCCAATCGAGCCGCCTCTCTGGCCGCATCGACGCAGCCGATGTGCATCGTCACCGACACGATCGCCCCGATGCACACCACGATCACCGCGACGATGGACGCGATCGCGAACGCCGCCTCCACCGTCACGGCACCGTTATCATCGGTCGCGATCAGACGGCAGTGTTCAACGCTCGATCGATGATTCCCGTCAACGCCGACACGATGCTGTCCCCCGTCACCACCGTGTAGAGCACCGCCCCGAACGCCGCGGCGGCAATGGTGCCGATCGCGTACTCCGCGGTCGACATGCCATCGTCCTCCACACCGAACAGCACGATTCGAGTCTTCAACTCCTGCAATGCGTTCTCGATCATCTCGATTCCCCTCCCTGTTCTCCGACGCGGCAGTTCCGCAACGGAAGATTGTCGGCGCGGCGGTCACAGCAGACCGCCACCCAGTACGTTGCCCGCCAGTCCGATCACCACGGGGATGATCCCGAGACAGATGAAGGCAGGCAGAAAGCACAGACCCAGCGGCCCGCTGATCAGCACGCCCGCGCGTTCGGCCGCAGCGGCCGACGCGTCCTCGGCGCGAGTTCGTTGTGTCGCAGCCAGTTCCGTCATCGCCGACGCCATGGACGAGCCCGCCCGTGCAGATCGGCGTGCCATTCGCGCCAACGCCTCGGTTTCCGGATCGTGAGCGATGGCGTCCCATGCGGTCTCGGCATCGGCCCCGAGTTCGAGCAGATCGGCAGCTTTGCGCAACGCGATCCCGAACGAGGCGGGAGCGGACTGCGCTGCCGCCGTAGCGGCCGTTGCGATCGGAAGGCCCGATCGCAAGCACGCGGCGAGCAGGTCGAATGTCGTTGCCACCGCGAGTGGGTCGGGTCTCGAAACATCGACGGTGTCGGTCTCGGCGCGGCGCTCGGCTGCATGTCTGCGTAGTCCGCCGCCGACCGAAGGGACAGCGACCAACGCCGTTGCCAGGCAGAGGACTGCAGCCCACATCATGTGGTCACCTTGCCGGTGATCGCGTCGGTCCACAGCAGGCCCGCGCAGCCGAGTGCCGTTCCGATACACAGCAGAATGCCGCCCACCCCACCGCCGAGCAGAATCTGCAGCGGATTCGCACCCATCAACTGGCCGAGCGCAACACCGAGGATCGGCAGGCCTGCCAGCACCAGCGCGGTAGCCCGCGCACCGGCCAGCGACGCCTCGGTTCTTTCGCGAAACCGTCTGCGTCCCAGCATGTCGTCGCGAACAGCGTCCAGAAGTTCAGCGAGCGCGAGCCCATGCTCGTCGGCCACGTGCCACGCTGCGGCCAGCCGGCCGAGCTCGGCGTCCAGCAGCGAATCGGACGCGGCAATACCGTCGGCAGCCCTGCCGCCGAGCCTGGACCGCGATGCCGCACCGCGCAACGCAGCCGAGGCAATTCCGCCGCATTCGTCGGCCGCCACCGCACTGGCCGTGGCGGGGTGGGATCCCACGCGAAGCTCGCCGACGATGACCTCGACTCCGGTTGCCAACCACTGCAATTCGATCGCACGCCGATCGCGCTCCAGCCGCCGCCTGTAGCGACTCCACCCGGTACCTCCCGCCACCGCCGCTGCGCCCACGGCCCAGACGCCGCCGAGCCACCACACCGCGACAACCGCAACCAGCGCAGCGCAGCTCGGCACCAGCCATTGCGGCACCGTCGATACCCTGCGCTTCCCTCGCGCCAGTCCCCTGGAACTGTTCGGCCACAACAGAACTGCGACTGCGAAGAGCACCAGTACGGCCGTCATCGGGCATCGCCGCAGCGTCGGTCCAGCAGTTCGACCAGTCGTCTCTCACCCGGCAGTGCGTCGCTGTCCACAGACCAGGCCGGCACGATGTGCACCCGTCCGGTCGGATCGACGTCGACCACCCCGATCTCCCGCAACCGTCGCGTACCGTCCGCGCTGCGATGAACGTGTAGCACCACCTGAACGGCCGCGGCAAGCTGACTGTGCAGCGCATCGCGTCCCATTCCGCCCAGCGCTGCAAGGGCTTCGAGACGCGCCGGCACTTCGGCGGGAGAGTTCGCATGGATCGTTCCGGCTCCGCCGTCGTGCCCGGTGTTGAGAGCCGTCATCAGGTCGATGACCTCGGCACCGCGTACCTCACCGACGACCAGCCGATCGGGGCGCATCCGCAGTGCTTGACGCACCAGCTGTCGCACCGATACCTCCCCCACCCCTTCGACATTGGGCGCGCGGGCAACCAGACGCACCACGTGCGGATGTGCCGGTGCCAACTCGGCCGCGTCCTCCACGCAGACGATCCGTTCGGCCGGATCCACCTCGCCCAACAGCGCGGCAAGGAGTGTGGTCTTTCCGGCGCCGGTACCACCGACGACCAAGAAGGCCAAGCGTCCGAACACGATTCGACGCAGCAGCTCGTAGCCGGCGTCGGTCACGGCGCCCGATGCACGCAGCGCTGCGAGTCCCTGCGTCGCGGGTCGCAGAACCCGAAGCGACACACACGTTCCCCCACTCGCCACCGGTGCCAGCACAGCGTGCAGCCGGACCCCGAACACGTCCCGACCCACTCCGGGCAGCCGACCGTCGACCCAGGGTTGCGCGTCGTCCAATCGCCGACCTGCCGACAGTGCGAGCCGCTGCGCCAGCCGACGCACGGCCGCTTCGTCGGCGAAGCGAATCTCGGTGCGTTCGAGTCCGCGCCCACGATCGATCCAAACCTGATCCGGTGCGGTGACCAGCACGTCGGTCACTCCCGGCTCGGACAGCAGCGGCTCGAGCGGGCCCGCTCCGGTCAGCTCGGTCTGCAGAACCCGCAGCGCCGCAAGCATATCCGTGTCACCGATGACACCGCCTGCCTCGGCTCGGATGGCCGCGGCCACGGTCGCCGGAACGGGAGCGGCGGCAGATACCGCAAGGCGATCACGGACGCGGTCCAACAGATCCGCAGTGACGACGGCACTCATGCCGCCCACCGCCGTGCGCCGGGCTTCTGCGCGAAGGTCTCCAGCACGCCGCTCGCCGCTGCCGCCAAGGGAGAACGCCGGCCGAGAACGAGGCCGCCCCGCTCGAGTCGTTCGGCCAATCCCGGCTCGGCGCGCATCGACGTCAACAGCGGTAGATCGAGGGCAACGGCAATATCATCGGCCCGCAGCCCGCCCGGCGCAGGTCCTCGAACGACAATGCCGACGTTGGCATTTCGATCTGCTACGTGCGCTGCAATCGCTTCTGCGGACGTGACGGCGCGCAGCTCGGCCGGCAGCACCAGAACCACCAGGTCCGCGGCGGCGTACAGAGCGTCGGAGGTGTCGCCGGGATGACGCGGGACATCGCACACCACCAGATCGCCCGCTGCGCGTCCTGCGTCGAGCACAGCCGTCACAGCGACGGCAGTCAGCCCGAGGCTCCGGCTCTCGGATCTGCCGAGGGCCAACACGGACAGCCCGTCCCGGGAGGGCAGTGCACCGTGCAAGGCGTCGGCGGATACTCGACCACCTTCGACGACCAACCCGGACCACCGCAGACCGGGCGTGTTCTCCCAGCCGAGCAACAGATCGAGTCCACTGCCGTACCGGTCGCCCTCCACGAGCAATGCACGCCGACCCGCGCTGCTACCACTCAGACCGAGCGCAGCGGCGAGCGTCGACGATCCTGCTCCACCCCGCGCGCCGACCACGGCGATGACGCCACCGTCTCCTGTCGGTGCGGACGCCGGTTCGCCCAGCAGGCGCACCAATGCATCCTCGTCCGAGGGCAGCGAGATCACCTGTTCGGCACCGAGCGCGGTGGCGGTTCGCCAGTCGTCGAGTGCCGGCGTTGCAGCAGTCACGAGAACGACACCCGCTCGTCGCGAATATCCGATCGACAGCGCGGTCTCGGCGGACGCGAAATCGATCAAAATTGTCCCGGCGTGATCCCAGATCGACCGTGTCGAATCGATACCGACCAGTAAGTTCTGCTCTTCCACAACACAATCCGCGGCCGCCGCAATTCGATACACGTCCTCACGCAGACCGCGAAGTTCGATCGACATCGCGACGGACGAGTGTGCGCTGTGCTGTAACCGGTCCGTTTTCATGAGCCAAGCCTGCGTGAGAATCTGCTCGAGATGCGCGCGACTTGGGGAAATGTGGATAGATTCGGCCTTGTGGATGAATACCGGTACCTTTGTACCACTTTTCGACCTACCCCTGAAAAGAGGACGACCCTCGCCAGGGGGGGAGGAGGCGAGGGTCGTCTGGTTCAGCCCCGGGGGGTCGGGCTGAACACCGCCCGGGATGAACCGGGCTCATAGAAAATACTACACCCGTGGATGTCCTTGTTTGCAAGTTCAACTGTCGGATTTTCTGGACGAACTTCGGCCGAGTCCGCCAGTGCCACCACAGGACATCCTCCGGTCACCACCTGCCACTATGGTGACAAACGTGACCCAGAGCGCGAGCAACGACGACGCCCCCGCCGGCCGACGCCCAGCGCGCGTCGCGGCATTCTTCGACCTCGACAAAACGATCATCGCGAAGTCCAGCACGCTGGCATTCAGCAGGCCGTTCTTCGACCAAGGTCTGATCAACCGGCGGGCAGTGCTCAAAAGCAGCTACGCGCAGTTCCTGTTCCTGCTCTCCGGGGCCGATCACGACCAGATGGAACGCATGCGCGCCCACATCGCGAGCATGACGGCCGGGTGGGACGTCGAACAGGTACGTGCAGTCGTTGCGGAAACCCTGCACAACATCGTCGATCCCCTCGTGTTCGCCGAGGCGGCCGACCTCATCGCCGACCACAAGCTCAGAGGGCACGACGTCGTGATCGTATCGGCGTCCGGCGACGAAATCGTGCATCCCATCGCAGAACTGCTGGGAGCCGACCACAGCATGGCGACCACGATGGTGACCGTGGACGGCAAGTACATCGGCGAGGTCGACTTCTACTGCTACGGCGAGGGCAAGGTCGACGCCATGAACTCCCTGGCAGCGCAACATGATTACGACCTGGCTTCGAGCTACGCGTATTCGGATTCGATCACCGATGTACCGATGCTGCGCGCTGTCGGGCACCCGACTGCCGTCAACCCCGACCGCGCACTGCGCAAGGAAGCCGCCTCCAACGGATGGCCGATTCTCACGTTCTCCAACCCGGTCTCGCTGCGATCGCGCATCCAGACCCCGTCCGGAAAGACCGTAGCGGTCAGTGCCGCAGCAAGTTTCAGCGCTCTTGCCGCAGGTGTGATCACCTACGGGCTGCTTCGTAGAAAACGATGAGGCACAAACCCTTGATGTGAGGCGCGTCACGGGGTACAAAGGACGTACGGAAGAACGCAAGGCCAAGAACGAATCGGAAGAGAAGATTCGCTCTCCCGACCGGGATTCCCAGCACGGACACCGGCACCCACGCGGAGCTTGCCACCTAATGGCAGAAGCGCTGTGGGCCTGCGAAATTCGCCAATGATCAGCAAGAACCCTGCACCGGTTGCAGGGATGACCTCATCACTGTCGGATCCTCGCCGAGGCCACGTGGTAGTCCATCACAGCCCACCTGTGCACGCTTGGTAACCAGGCGCTCCGTGCTAACGGGCGGCGACGTCGACGCGAGTCGGCATCGCCGCCCTTTTACGTGCTCACTACTGCGCAGCCTCGGCAATCGAAGTCGCTTCTGCCGCACCGGCTTCGAAAGCTCCACAACACAGGATCACCCAACTGCCGACGCCGGTCGCGGTGCCCTCGGCAAATCCCGATGCGCCGTCTCGGTACGCGTTCGCTCGACGCATCCAGCTCACCTCGGGCACGCCGAGGTTGTGTGGATCGAATCCCGACGATGCTGCCACCAGTCTCGATGCAGCGCGCGCAACGATGCCGTCGGCAGATCCGAAAGCTTTGAGCGTCAACAACTCACCGTGCACCACTGCCGCGATCACCGGGGCGGGTGCAGAGGTGCCACCGGTCACCAGCTGAGCGAGCAGATCGAGTCGCTCGCCGACTCCCGCATCGCCGCGAGGGCGACCGAGGGCGGAGGCGTCGTCGACGAGGTCGGCCGCGGCCAACAAGTGCAGACGAGCAAGGGTCTGCAACGGGGCGCGCTTCCAGGTCGACAGTGTGTTCTGCAGAGCGTCACCGTCCAGGGCGGCGGCGACGCGGAGTGCGCCGGCAAGGATGGGGTCGCCTTCTTCACCCTCGCGGGGAAAATCCATCGAACCACCCTCGAGCGAGGACGACGACCGAGCTGCACGCACAGCAGCCTCGGCCGCGTTGGCCGGCCAGCCGCGACGGTTGGTCTTGTGTCGATGCACTGCGCCCAGAGCGTCGCGCGCACGTTCGGCAGAGTCGAGAACTCCGGGCAGTTCCAGCAGCGGGGCGAGGGGGTCCGTCACGACAGACGACGGTACCCCCTCCCCTCACCCCTACTTTGCGCCTGCCGCCAACAGCTCGGCGCGGGCCTGGCGACGCTTGGCCTGTTCGGCCGGGTCCGGCACCGGGACGGCCGCGAGCAACCGCTTGGTGTACTCGTTGGTCGGACGACGCAGGATCTGGTCCGTCGTACCGAATTCGGCCAACTTGCCCTTGTTCAACACCGCGATGCGCTTGGCCAGCACCTCCACCACAGCGAGGTCGTGACTGATGAACAAGCACGCGAAACCGTACTCACGCTGCAGTTCCTTGAACAGCTCGAGCACCTTCGCCTGCACCGACACATCCAACGCGGACGTCGGTTCGTCGGCCACCAGCAGCGTCGGCTCCAGGGCCAGCGCCCGTGCGATACCGACTCGTTGGCGCTGCCCACCGGACAACTGGTGGGGGTACCGATTGCGCATGGTTCGCGACAGGTGCACCTGGTCGAGCAGCTCCTCGACCTTCTTGTTCCGCTCGGATGCGCCGAGTTCGGTGTGCAACAGCATCGGCTCGGCGATCGACTGACCGATCGGCCAGCGCGGGTTCAGCGACGAACCCGGATCCTGGAACACGATGCCGACCTTGCTGCGCACCGCGCGCAGTTCGCGGTTCGACATGTTGGTGATGTCGACGCCGGCAATGGACAACGAGCCGCCGGTGAGCTTGTTCAGGCCCACCACGGCCTTGCCGATCGTGGACTTGCCCGAGCCGGACTCGCCGACGAGACCGACCACCTCACCCATCTCGATATCGAGACTGACCCCGTCGACAGCCCGGAAGACCGTGCGGCCCGGGTAGTCGATGACGCCGTCGACGATGCTCAGTGCGCGGGTGTCCTCGACGGCGCTCGGCTCGGCGATGGTCCCCGCGGCCACCGACTCGATGCTGCTGCCGAGGTGCGGAACCGAGGCGAGCAACTGCTGCGTATACGGATGCGACGCGTTCTTGAAAATTGTTCGTGCAGCATCGGTTTCGACGATGACGCCGTCCTTCATCACCGCGATGCGGTCGGCCATGTCGGCCACCACACCCATGTCGTGGGTGATCAGGACGATCGACGCGTCGATGCGGTTCCGCAGGTCGCGCATCAGGTCGAGGATCTCGGCCTGCACCGTGACGTCCAATGCGGTGGTCGGCTCGTCCGCGATCAGCAGCGACGGATCCGAGGACAGCGCCTGGGCGATCATGGCGCGCTGACGCTGACCACCGGAGAGCTGGTGCGGGTAGTAGTCCACCCGAGTCTCCGGATCAGGCATCTCGACGAGCTTCAGCAGCTCGACGGCCCGCGCCTTCGCTTCCTTCTTCGACAGCGAGGTGTGCGCGCGGATGGCCTCGGTGATCTGCCACCCGATGGAGTACACCGGATTGAGCGCCGTCATAGGCTCCTGGAAAATGACCGCCACGTTCTTGCCGCGGATCGGAGCCAGCTGCTTCTCCGGCAGCCCGACCAATTCTTTGTCGCCGAGCACGATACTGCCCGAGACGCGCGAATTGTCAGCCAGCAGACCGGGAATGGCCATGGCGGTGGTCGACTTACCGGATCCGGACTCACCGACGATGGCCAGTACTTCACCGGCCGCGACGGTGAACGAGACGGAATCGGCGGCCTTGCGCCATACCTTCTCGACCTCGAACTCGACCGTCAGATCGGTGACGGTCAGAACCGTGTCCTTCTGGATACTCATGTCAGTTCCGTTTCGGATCGAGTGCGTCACGGAGTGCGTCGCCGAGCATGATGAACGCGAGCACCGTGACGGAGAGGAACGCGGCCGGGAACAGCACCAGGTACGGTGCCGTCAGGAACACGTTCTGACCGAGGTTGATCTGTAGGCCCCACGAGATCTCGGGAGCTTGCAGTCCGATTCCGAGGAACGTCAGTGTCGCCTCGGCCGCAATGAACGTACCCACCGAGATGGTGGCGTAGATGATCACCGGCGCAAGGGCATTGGGCAGAATGTGCCGCACCAGAATTCGGTACGTGGACGCGCCGAGCGCCTGGGCGGCCTGGACGTACTCGCTGTTCTTGATCGCGATGACACTCGATCGGACCAGTCGCATCGCCGTCATCCAGCCGAACACGATCAGAGCGAGCGAGACGGTGAAGATCGTGCGCTGTGCGGTCACGGTCAACAGAATGAGAGCACCGAGCAGCAGCGGGATTCCGAAGAACACATCGGTGAACCGAGCCAGGATGCTGTCGATGAAACCGCCGAAATAGCCTGCGAGAGCACCGATCAGCACACCGACGATGAGCACGCCGATGACCGACAGCACGCCGATCGACAGCGAGATCCGCGCACCGTAGATGACGTTGGCGTAGTAGTCGCACCCCTGAATGTCGGTGCCGAACCAGTGTTCGGCGCTGGGGGTCTGGCGCGAGTCGGACAGCGAGCACACCCGTGGGTCGATGCCCCGAGCGAACAGTTGCGGGAACACTGCCATCACCAGGAGCACAGCGAGCAGGAACGACCCGATGATGAAGAAGGGGCTCTTGCGCAAGAACTTCCACGCGTTGCCCCACAGGCTGGCCTGGCCGACCAGATCCACGGCCTCGCCGGTGATGACGTTGCCTGGCTGGCCCTCGTCCGCGGCGTGGTGAGCTGCGTTCGTATCTTCCTTATTCATAGCGAATCCTTGGATCGAGAACCGCGTAGAGAACGTCCACCACGAGGTTGAAGAAGATGTAGAAGAACACGAAGAGCGTCACGATGCCGACGACGACGGCACCTTCCTGACGCGCCAGTGCGTCGTAGATAGCGCGGCCGAGACCCGGCAGGTTGAACACCGTTTCCGTCACGATCGCACCGCCCAGCAGACCGCCGACGTCGGCACCGATGAAGGTGACGACGGGAATCAGCGAATTACGGAGCGCATGGCGAACGATGATGCGGCGGTTGCTGATTCCCTTGGATTTTGCGGTGCGGATGTAGTCCGCCGCCATCGACTCCGCCACGGACGTGCGAGTCAATCGGGCGACGTAGGCCATCGACAGCGACGCGAGCACCAGGCCGGGGAGCAGGTAGCTCGACCACCCGTTGTTGATACCGGAGATCGGGAAGACACCCAGTTTCACCCCCAGCGTGAACTGCGCGATGAAGCCGAGCACGAAGACCGGGACGGAGACCAGCAACGTCGTCGAAATGAGCACGAGGTTGTCGAAGAACGACCCCTTCTTCAGGGCCGACAGGACACCGGCTGCAATGCCCATGACCGTCTCGAAGACCACGGCGACGATCGTCAGCTTGATGGTGACGGGCAGGGCCCGCTCGATGGTGTCGAGCACGGGGCGGCCGGAGAAGTCGGTGCCGAAGTTGCCCTGGAAGAATCCGGCGATGTACTTGAAGTACTGGACGAACAGGTTGTCGTCGAGGTTGTACTCGTCTCGCAGCTGCGCGACGACGGCAGGGGCGAGCGGGCGATCACCGGCAAGGGCGCGGATGGGATCACCGGGCAATGCGTACACCATGGCGAAGATGAGAAAAGAGGAGCCGATCAGGACGGGAATCGTCAACAGCAATCGGCGGGATATGTAGCGACCCACTGTGGTTTCTCCTTGGATGCGGCGATCCTGCGAATCGGGTCTCGCTTACGCAGGTCTTCGGCGGGCGTAGAGCCCACCGCCGAAACGAACCGATGGGTGGCAACGGAGTCACATCCGTTGCCACCCACCGGTGTCCGTTATTAGCTGACTACGACGTCCTCGAGGACGATGTCGCCGGTGTTGTCGATCTTGACGTCGGAGACGCGATCGGACCAGACTGCCTGATTCAGGCCGTAGAACAGCGGGGTAGCGGGCATCTGCTGGAACAGAATGTCCTCTGCCTTCTGGTAGTCCGCCGTCGCAGCTTCGATGTCCTCGGCGTTGTTGCCCTCTGCCAATGCGGCATCGAATGCCGGGTCACTGAAGAAGGTGGCGTTGCTACCGGCCGGCGGCAGTGCCGCGGACGAGTACAGCGGGGACAGGAAGTTGTAGATCGACGGGTAGTCCATGATCCAGCTCGAGCGGAACGGGCCGGTCATACCCTTGGCGTCCTGCAGCGGCAGGTACTGAGCGAACTGCAGATCGCCGCGCAGTGCGTAGTCGACGCCCAGGTTCTCGCGAATCTGGTTGCCCACGGCCGTCATCCACGAGTCGTGGCCTGCACCGGCGTTGAACCACAGGTCGACCGGCTGGCTGCGGTCGAAGCCGGCCTCGTCGAGCAGACGGTTGGCCTCGTCGGCGTTGAGCTCACAGGTAGCACCACACGCGTCCGCGCGGTAGCCCTCGACCACGGGAGAGGCGAAGGAGTCTGCGGGGGTGCGGGTGTCGGTGAAGATCGCCGTCGCGATGGCCTGGCGATCGATGGCCATCGAGAATGCCTTGCGCACGTTCGGGTTCTGGAACCGCGGGTCGTACGTCGGGAAGCCAAGCGAGGTGATATCGGGACGAGCGCGGTCGGCGTAACGATCACCGAACTGATCACGCGCAGTGGCCCAAGCATCCTCGGGCAGATCGAGCATGATGTCGAGTCCACCGCCCTGGATATCGTTGTAGCCGGTGTTCAGCTCCGTGTAGACCTTGAAGTTGACGCCTGCGGACTTGGCCGCGTTGTCGCCTGCGTAGTCGTCGTACTTGGTGACGGTGAAGCCCTGTCCGGGGACGAAGTCCGAGTCGGCCTTGAACGGGCCGTTACCGATCGGGCGCGCACCGAATGCCGTCGGGTCGGCGTAGAACGCCTCCGGCAGCGGATCGAACGCGGTGTAGCCGAGCGTCAACGGGAAGATCGCGAACGGTCCGTTGAGCTTGACGGTGAAGGTCGTGTCGTCGACGACGTTCAGTCCGCTCAGTTCGGTCGCGGCGGGCGCGGCGGTGTCGCTGCCCTGCAGATCTGCGTAGCCTTCGATGTTCTCGAAGAAGTAGGAAGCACCGAAAGCGTTGGTGCTCAATGCGTTGTAGCTCCACGCCTTGGTGAAGGACTCCGAGGTGACCGGCGTGCCGTCGTGGAAGGTCCAGCCGTCCTTGAGCTTGACGGTCCAGGTGACGTTGTCCTCGGACTCGACGGACTCGGCGACGCCGTTGTACTCGACGCTGTTGTCTTCGTCGTTGAACGTGACCAGCGGAGTGAAAAGTGCCTTGAGGACCTGGCTGCCTTCGCTCTCGGTGGTGTTGCCGGGAACCAGCGGATTCTCGGGCTCGCCGATGTAGATGCTGTAGATCCCGTCGGCGCTGCCGCCGGAGCTCGAGCCACCACCGCCACAGGCGGCGAGCAGGCTCGCACTCATCAGCACAGCCGTGGTGACTACCGCGGCACGTTTGATACGCAAGGAAATCCTCCATCCAGATGTGAACACGGGGTCATCCGTGCTCAGTTCCTCGGGCGCGACGCCCGGGGGTTTCGTGGGCGACCGCATGGCACGGCATGTGAGCCGTTCCAACGATCTGATGGGATGGACTTTAGACACATCCTGAAACGAACATGTGAACTCCCCCAGATTTTGCTGACCCGCGAGTAAGTCGGAAACATGATCGAAACGTTTGAGCAAGTCGATTTCTCACAGTGCGGACTCCAGCCTTGCCGAGCCGACTCCCCGAGCGCCCTGATGACCGCCCATCGTGCAGAAACTACCGATCACCGCAGATCAGGGGGTTGCAGGCGATTGCAACGGTGCGATCGCCATCACATGTGACTACCCTCACTAGGGGCTCGAGACCGGCTGTTGAGTGCCGTTTCATGGGCGAAAAGCATCGGACGAAAGAGAGCTATTCGAGATGACGACCAGTACCTCCGGAACCGACGAGACCGCGGTTGCTTCCTACGCACCCTCGGCCGAGTTCACGGCTCAGGCGAACGCTCAGGCGGATCTCTACGCCGCCGCGGAGAAGGATCGACTCGGGTTCTGGGCCGAGCAGGCCCGCCGGCTCCACTGGCACACCCCGTTCACCGAAGTGCTCGACTGGTCCGACGCCCCAGTCGCCAAGTGGTTCGCCGACGGCGAGCTCAACGTCGCCTACAACTGCGTCGACCGCCACGTCCTCGACGGCCACGGCGACCAGGTCGCCATCCACTGGGAAGGCGAACCCGGCGACAGCCGCGACGTCACCTACACCGACCTGCTCGCCGAGGTCAGCCAGGCCGCCAACACCCTGACCGAACTCGGCCTCGTCTCCGGTGACCGTGTTGCGATCTACATGCCCATGATCCCCGAGGCCATCGTCTCGATGCTCGCCTGCGCACGCCTCGGCCTGACGCACTCGGTCGTCTTCGCCGGCTTCTCCGCCACCGCGCTGCGCTCCCGCATCGACGACGCCGAAGCCAAGCTCGTCATCACCACCGACGGTCAGTGGCGACGCGGCAAACCTGCCCCCATCAAGGACACCGTCGACGAAGCAGTCGACGGAGCGGCATCGATCGAACACGTCCTCGTCGTCAAGCGCACCGACTCCGACGTCGCCTGGACTTCACCACGCGACCTGTGGTGGCACGAGACCGTCGCCACGGCG